>MWCV01000014.1 GCA_002070215.1 Chloroflexi bacterium ADurb.Bin180
CCTTGTACCTGCCGATGTGGCGGGCCACGATGGTGCCAACCTTCTCCATCACCGGCCGAATGATCGGAAAGAGTTCTGCCTGGTGTCGGCGGTTGGTTTTTCTCTGCTCCGCTTCCATATACGGGATATGCAGAGCCCCGGCAATCACCAGGCTGAAATGCGTGCCGCCCGTCGGCTCGTCCGCAGTGTAGATCACCTTGCCGCCGCGAACCACGGCCAGCTTGGTGGTACCGCCGCCCACATCGACCACCACGCCCTTGTCTATTTGCAGCAGCGTCGCCGCGGCCGTGGCCTCGTCGACCAGCTTGCTGCACTCGAGCCCGGCCCCTTCAAGGACGTGGCCGGTGGCCCTCACCTCGGCCAGAGCCACACCCGGCGGGTAGGCGCTCGCCGCCGAAACAAGCTTGGCACCGAGCCGCTGCTCGACCTGGGCCTTCAATTCTCGCACGAGCTGGATGGCGCCCAGATAGTCAACTACGACGCCGTCGCGCACAACCTCGGCATATCGCCACGCACCGGCGACGGGCACGTGGTCCTCATTGAGCACCATCACCACCGTGTAGGCCGTACCCAGGTCCACTCCGACGTGAAACACACCTTTGTGCTTCCCGACCGGGCCATCCTTGCCCGTCGTAACTACGCGGTCAGCCGCGGCCAGGATCTCGGGCAACCTCGGGTTGACGAGCGGTTTTGAAGCTGCCTTTGCCACGACCTAGTGGCCGCTCTCTTCATACCGCGCCATGGTGAACACGAGGTCGGCGGCACGATTCAGATACGACAGAGTATGTTGATTGTGAATCATCTTCCGCCGCCACAGGACTACCGTCTGTCTCTCTGCGCGGCGGATGATCGACCGGGCCAGGTCCAGAGCACCAGAGGCAACGGTAGCCCCGGGCAAAACAAACTCCTTCGGCATCTCGGTCCTGGCTTCCAACTCGTCAATCCACGACTCGAGTCGGTTGACCATCTCTTCCGTGATGATCCAGTCGTGCGCCTTGAGTTGAGCATAGTGATCGCCGTCCGTGGCCAGTTCGGCACACAGCGTCGACAGCTCCTTCTCAACCTGCAGCGCCATTTCCTTCACCCGCGGCTTGGTCGCCAGCGCACGGGCCAGACCGAGCGCCGACATAGCCTCGTCTACTACTCCATAAGCCTGCGGCCGCGGGCTGCTCTTGGGCACCCGCCCACCGTAGAGCAGACTGGTCTCTCCCTGATCGCCCTTCTTGTTGAACGTTCTCACGATTACTCCACAAAGCCAGGTCTTTTTTTGCAATGCCAGCAACTGCCGGCACAGGCGGGCACTTACGCCTTGGCTGAACGCCACGCACCGGCGGCAGCACTCCGCCAGGGCGTTGGGCCCCGCCTCACTACAGGCTTCAGCCAGAGTTGCAGTTACTATCCTTCATAGCCGCTGGCGCAGCGGGCTGCTCCAGCCTGATCTCAATGCGCCATTGCTTGATGAAATCCTGAGCCGAAGGACTGAACCGTGTACCCGGCGGGAAAGAAAGCACCACTCCCAGCCGGGGCACCCGGATCTTGTCGCGCAGCTCGGCTTCGGTGACGATGGGCATAATGTCTCTCCTGTGTCCTTGGCGGGCTTCCTGCTCAGAGATACCGCAACCCGGTGCCTCCAGCAAGTCGCTCGTTGGAGGCACCGGACCAGGGCAGCTACAGTTTGAGCGGAACCCCGCTGACCTTCTGATCGAGCATTCGCTTGACCATGTCCACGACCACCGGCGCCGCCTCCAACGGGCTCAGGCCCTTTTTGTAGATGTTGGAGATGCAGTTGCGCTCGGCATCGGTGTCGCCTGCCTTGGGCTTGTACGCCAGGTAGGCGCTCAGGCTGGTCTGGGTTACCAGACCGGGACGCTCGCCAATCAGCACGATTGCGACATCCGGGCTGAGCACCCGGCCGATGTCATTGAGCAACCGAACGCGGCCATAATCAGCGAACACCGACGTGCCGACTTTGATCTTTTCCGCCTTCAGGCCGTCGATCAGCGCGGGCAGCAGAACGTGCACGTTGTCTTCCACCGCCAGAAAGCTCAGGCCTTCGGTCACCACGATTTGCACCTGCGGGTGCGCCACGCACTTTTCCTGAAGTATCTTGACCGAGTCATCGGTAAAGATGCCGCCCTTCTCAGGGTGGCCCAGGTAGTCCCGCTTGTCCACGCACTGCGTCGTCACGCGCACCGGGATATTGCACTTTTTGAGGTACTCGTCAGAGACCATACCGAAGACAGCGTCTTTCGCCACCGCCTCATCCCAGCGGAAGGCCAGCCAGGCCTCAACCGGCGGCCGAGGACCTTCGCGGCCAACAGCGATGCGCGCCGGAGTGGCATCGACCATCGCCTGGAGCACCTTCTTGTCGTGAGGGTTCCTGACTGCTATCTGCCTGCGCTCGAATTCCTTGAGTTCGTCTTTCATCTGTATTCCTCCCTTGGGTCCTCAGGCTACCACAAGAAGATATCGGATGGTTCGGCGCTAAAGATGGACGCATCGCCGGCACGTGAAGTCAGCCGGCCGCACTTCATCAGGCCTACCCGCTCCATCCAGCGCTCGAATTCCGGCGCAGGCTTCAGGCCGAAGATCTGCCGCAGGGACATGTCATCGTGGTTGCTCGTATCCTGATAGCTCAGCATGCAGTCGTCGCCCATGGGCACACCCATGTAGTACACCGCGCCAGCCGCTGTGCACAGAATAGTCGCCAGTTCCTGATCATTGTGATCCATGTCCACATGGTTGACGTAGCACGGAGCGAGGCCCATGGGGAACCCGTGCATCTTGCCATTGAACAGGTCTTCCAGCGTTCCCAGAGCCACCTGCTTGCCGTTGAGGTGCGTTTCGGGGCCAATAAAGCCGGTAACGTTGTTCACGCAGAACGGCGAAAAGTGCCGCCCAAAGCCATAGGTGCGGGCCTCCAGCGTTTGCTCATCCACGCCAAAGTCCAGGCCCACCGACATCTCTGCGCCCTGTCCGGTCTCAAAGTACATCACGTTCGGGCCGGCACAGATGGAGAGTTCCCTGGCCATGGCGTGCGCTTCTTCCATAAGCTTGAGGTCGATGCCAAAGCCCTTGTTGGCTGGCTCGTTGCCAGCAATGCTCTGGAAGAACAAACCGATCGGAGCACCCTGCTTGGCCGCTTTCATCTGGTCGACGATATGACCCAAAGCCGAGTTCTGCGTGGGAATCTCCCAACGCTGAATGATCTCGTAGGTCATCTCCAGCATGCGCACCAGGGTCTCAACGGTGGGATTCACCGGGTTGATGCCGAGCACTACGTCGCCGCAGCCAATGGACAGGCCGTCATAGATGGATGCTCGAATGCCGTCGACATCATCAGTGGGATGATTCGGCTGATTGCGGAAAGAGATGGTTCCCGGCAGGCCCAGCGTGGTGTTGGCATGCGTGTGAATGTTGATCTTGCGCGCAGCCACGGCCAGGTCCATCGTCGACATCAGCCGGGTCACGGCGGCGACCATCTCGCTGGTCAGGCCCACGCGCAGCCGGTTGATGTCCTCGGAACTGGTTTTGTCATCCAGCAGGTACGCCCGCAGGTCGGCCACCGTCCAGTTCTTGATTCTGCCATAGATGGCCTTGTTGGTGTCGTCGATGATAACCCGGGTAACCTCATCCGTTTCATAGGGCAACACCGGATTCTCAAAGAGGTCCTTGAGCGTCAGATTGGCCACCACCCACTTGGCAGCCACACGCTCGCGTTCACTCTTTGCGGCTACTCCCGTCAGCTCATCGCCGGATCGCTTCTCGGAGGCTCTGGCCAGGACATCTTTCACGGAGGAAAACGCAAACGACTCACCCTGAATCGTGGTCTTGAGTTTCATCCTGCTCTCCCATTCGTGGTATCCGCCATAGGAGAGCTGGGGCCAGCCGCACGGCAACGGCGCTCATTACAAGCTCGCTGCATCCGGCCAAGCCCCAACTCCCTTGGCAATCGAACCCTTGCCTAGGCAATTTGTCAGGTTCGGAGCTGACACGCCCCCGGTTTGGAGGCCAGTACCTAGTTCGAAGTGGACCTGCAATCTGGCTCCAACAACACCGCACCACAGCCGTTCTTGCTTGCACACACCGGCGTGTGTCGGAAGCGGGCCAGCTGGTCCCGCCAGTACTACGGCAGACTGCGTCAGTCTACTGAGCAGCCCACTCGGCCGGGAAGGTCACATAGTACACAACAACCCAGGTCGGAGTGTGCCAGTGAATCGCTGACCCGGCCGGGATGAACACCAGGTCGCCCTTGTTGGCGCGAATGGTGCGGCCGTCGTAGGTGATCTCCATAATCCCTTCGACGACATAGTCCACTTCATCATAGGTCAGGGTCCAGTTAAAGCCGCCCTTTTGCCAGGACATGAAACCGGCGCCGACGGCCGAGCCGTCCTTGACGGTGACAAAGTCCTCGAGCCGGAAGTCGATCTCCGGCGGGTTCTGGAGCACGCCGTTCTTGTCGCGCAGCTCCATTGTGGGCATCTCATGACCCTTGGCGATCTCAACCAGCTTCAAAGCGCCGGGGCGGGTGCCATAGACGCGGGGGGTCGGGCACGCCCGGGCCGGCGACAGGTCGCTGAACGCGGGGGCAGCCGGGGCCGCCAACTTGGCGACTACTGCCTTGACGATTTCCTGAATCTCTTGCTCTGAGGCCATGGTTCCTCCTGTTGAACTTGAAGTTGATGCAGCAGCTACCGCTTCGCCATTCAAGACTTTGATCCCTAACTCGAGCGCCGTGTCGCGCGCCAGGGGGGTCAAAGCATCACCAGGCTGAAGCCGCAGCACCTGAAGGCCAGACTCCTTCAGTTTGTCAATGTCGTTCTTGCTGTAGATACGCTTCGCCATACACGAACCTCCCTTTGGTCATCAGGAGGACCTTCGAGTGTCTCGGGGCAGCCAGCGAGCCTTATCGCTGGCCAACTGGCTGCCCCGGCTCTTGGGCTCCTCTCTGAAAGCGGGCGGCAGCAGTTAGTCTTTTGGCTTGGGCAGAAGCATCTCGGTGTCGCTGTGTGGGCGCGGAATGACGTGAACCGCCACCAGCTCACCCACACGCTGTGCCGCCGCGGCGCCGGCATCCGTAGCTGCCTTGACGGCACCTACGTCACCGCGCACCATAACGGTCACAAAGCCAGACCCGATCCGCTCCTGGCCGATCAACTTGACGTTAGCTGCTTTGACCATGGCATCGGCAGCCTCGATCGCGCCGATGAGGCCCTTGGTCTCGATCATGCCCAGTGCACTCTGGATTTCCGCCATACTCAACTCTCCTTGTCAAAGAATGGAGCCCAAGAAAAGGTACTGCTACTCCTTGGGAGCAAAGAACGTCGCGACGACGAGGCCCAGGACGCCGGCCACGAGCTTGCCACCGAGCATGGGGCCGATCAGGCTGGCATTGTTCGCGGCGGCGAATCCAAGGTGGTCGGCCAACGAGAAGGCTGCCGCAACCTGGAACGCTGCGTTCAGAACCTTGCCGCGCGGGTTCATGTCCTTGAAGATACCGAACATCGGGATGTTGTTGGCCAGAGTTGCCACCAGACCAGCAGCGGCCACGTCGTTCATACCCAGAGCCTTGCCCAGCGCGCCCAGGGGACCCTTGAGCACGGTGGTCAGGAACTTGACCAGCGGATAAGCGCCGGCCAGGGCGATGGCGATAGCACCGATGACCTCAAGGCCTTCCATAATCGCCTCGCCACCCTCGCAGTGAGTAAAGAGCGGGGCCATGCCCGGGATGATGGTGATGCCGGTGTGCTGCTGGAACAGGGCCACAGCCAGGCCGAACAGAATCAAGCTGGTGATAAAGTGGCCAAAGACGATAAAGCCCTTGACCATGGCTTCCTGCGCTACCGCGAGACCGATGGCGATGAGGACTGCCACGAGGATTACCGGCACCAGGTAGAGCAGGCACTGCATGAAGGGATAGCCAGCCAGCACACCTGCTACCAGGGCGCCGACGGGAGCTACCACGATGCCGGCCAGAACGCCCAGGCCCAGGTACTTGCGGTCATCAGCCTCGATCAGGCTGAGGCCGACCGGGATGTTAAAGACGATATTGACGCCAAACACGGCACCGAGCAGCATGCCGCCGAACCAGCCAACCCACTCGGGATCGCCAGCGGCAGCAGCCAGAGCGTTGCCCATAGGCGTAGCGCCCATGTCGATGGCCAGAAGGGTGCCAGCGAACATGGCCGGGCGGGAAAACAGGGCGGTATAGACGGGACCGACCACCGGGATCAGCAGGTCAGCCAACACCGGCGTCAAAGCGATGATTCCGACCATCGCCAGGGCCAAGGGTCCCATGGCACCAAAGCCTGCTTCAACTTCCTTGCCCCAACCATCGATCAAGGGCAGCTTCAGGTCCGGCTTCCACTCCTTCACGATCCGGTCAATGACGCCCAGAGTCGCGAAGATGCCAATAATGAACACAACTACTTTACTTACGATCTCCATTTAGGTTCTCCTCCCTCAGACTCGTTCATTGTCTTCTCGAACCACTCGCGTGCTGCCAGCAGGCGTCCACCCGCACAGCAGCCGCTATCCCCTCGTTCCGAGAAACAATAGACTCGCTTCCTCCACCTCCTTCTCGTGCCTGAGCGCAGCGGGTCTGCAGCCGACAGTGCGACCGAGCCGCGCCGAGCACTGGTGTGTTGGAACCCACGGCCAGTGCCTAGTGGCCGTGACTGGCTCCTTGACGGGCCGAGCCCGAAACGACGGGCCGGAGACTCGGCACCTACTTACCCTTAACTTCCTTGACCGCGGCTGGCTTGGGCAGGATCATCTCTGTGTCGCCATGAGGGCGCGGGATCACGTGCACAGCCACCAGCTCGCCAACACGCTGAGCCGCAGCCGCGCCGGCATCCGTCGCTGCCTTGACGGCGCCCACGTCGCCTCGCACCATCACCGTCACAAAGCCAGAACCGATGCGTTCCTGGCCGATCAACCTGACGTTGGCGGCCTTGACCATCGCATCGGCGGCTTCGATCGCCGCAATCAGCCCTCTGGTTTCGATCATTCCCAGCGCGATTGTCCCTTCAGCCATTCCTATCCTCCTAGTCTGATCACAGCGTCAGCCCGCGTTGGGCGAGGCTGGCGCTGCTGTCCTAACTCTTCCTGGCCAGAACCTCTTCCACGACCTTGCGCACGATAGCCTCAACGTCCGTGGCCGGCTTGGGCGTGGGAGCAGCCTGTGGAGCAGGCTTGGGCGCCGCCGGAGGCCTCGGTGGCTCAAAGGCGTGGAGCTCATAGGCCATTCGCTTCACGTTCATCAGATGCTGTACCGAGATGTTGTCACTGGTGATCCCGCCGCCCATGCCGCCGGTGCCCAGCACCAGCGACGGAGCGAGACCCGAGTTAAAGCCGACAGCGCCGGGCAAACTCGACGAGTTGACGATGATGCGCGAGGCGGGCTTTTCGAGGCCGAACTCGAGGATGATATCCTCGTTCTTGCAGTGAAGGCCCATCGAGTGGCCCAGACCGCCGAAATGGAGTATCTCGATGCAGCGCTCGCAGCCCCGGCGCCAACCGTCTTCGGTGTAGAAAGCGACTACCGGGCACAGCTTTTCGCGCGACAGAGGAGCCTGGGGACCCACCTCATAGAGCCGGGCCATCAGTACGCGCGCATCGTCGGGGACAGTGATCCCGACTAGCTTGGCCAACTGCTGTACTGAACGCCCCACAAAGTCCGGCATCATCATGCCGTCAGGCCGGAACATCGCTTTGCCAAGCAGCGCCATTTGCGTGTCATCCAGGAAGAAGGCGCCATTGCGCTCCAGCTCCTGCGTGAACTGCGCTGCCACAGGCTGGTCAACAACAACGGCACCTTCGTGCGAGCAAATGACCCCATTATCGAAGGACGCACCGTTGACGACGTCCCTGGCCGCCTTGGCCAGGTCGGCGCTGCGGTCGATGTAGATGGGAACGTTGCCCGGGCCTACGCCGATGGCCGCTTTGCCCAGACTGTAGGCAAAATGCACCATGCTCTCGCCGCCAGTGGCCAGGATGAGCTTGACTTCCTTCTGCTTCATCAACTCCTGGGTTCCGGCCATGCTGCCCAGCGTCAGACAGCCTACCAGACCGGCAGGAGCCCCGGCGGCCACGGCAGCTTCAGCCATGATCCGGGCAGCTTCAGCCGTACACTTGGCCGCGCTGGGATGGGCAGAGAACACAATGCCGTTGCGCGCCTTGAGGGCGATGAGCGACTTGAAGATCACGGTCGATGTGGGGTTGGTGACTGGCACCAGGGCCGCGATCACGCCGAATGGCCAGGCAATCTCCACCACGCGACGTGCGTCATCTCGCCCGATCACGCCCACCGTCTTGATGTCCTTGATATACTCCCAGACATCACGCGATGCGAACTGGTTCTTGATCATCTTGTGAATCGGGACGCCGAACCTGGTTTCGTCTGAAGCCATCTGGCCCAGCCGTTCCGCAGCCCGGTAACCGGCCTCGGCCATCGCGGCCACTACCGCGTCCACCTGATACTGGTTAAAGCGGGCAAAGACCTTTTGCGCCTCGGCGGCACGCTTGACCAGGTTACGTGCTTCCTGAGTGGACCTCAAGTCAAGGTCGAACTCTTCAGGCATAAACAACCTCCTTGTTCAACGCCACGCCTCCACCTCGGCATCTTGCCGACGCGTCGGACGGGCTATTGATATCCAGCTCAGGGATGTTCTACTGGAAAGCGGTTGGCGACGTCGCCACTGCGAAGACGGCCTCTTCAAAGGCGCGGCAGGCAGCGCGGCAGGCGCTCTGCGTGCCAGTGAGGAGGGCGCCCATGTAGTTGGTTTCGCTCGGTGGCTTGGTGAACGCGCCCACCACCACGTCGGCGGCCTTCAGAGCGCGCTCGACTGCATAGACGCCTTCCAGCGGCGGGGCAGCCAGGTACGCTATCGACATACCGGGCCCCGCATTGGCTTCGCCGGACAGGTAGGTTCCGGGCCGGGCAATAGTGTAGGCCAGCCAGGCCAGTGTCCCCTTGGGGTTCTCCAGATCCACCGTGGAGTACCGCATAGTGTCCAGCAGCTCGCAAACCGCATTCAGGCCAGCCGTTGCTTCAGCCGGATTCGGTGCCGCCAGGATGAGCAGCGCCTCGCCGGAGAGCGGGCCCGACGGATAGCCGCCGCCGGCATAATGCGAGCGGCAGAAGGCCACGCGCACATCCGCCTTCTTCGTGGCCTCGTCACCACCGATGTACAGCGGGTCATCGATGGTCGCGGTGATCATGGCGATGCTCTTTTCATGCGGCTTGAGGTCGAAAGCGGCCGCGATCCCCGCATGAACGTTGGGGATGAGTCTCATCGCCAGCGGTTCGGGCTTCAGGGTGTGCTGCACTTCAATAGCCATGCTCCGTTCCTCCTTCGATACTAGATTCCAGATTCGAGTATGCCTTACCGCTGTCTCTGGGGAGCTGGCCGTGGCCAGCCCCCCAGAAAGCAACGGGTTACTCCCAATAAGCCCTCAAGCCCAGAGCCGGTGCTCTGTCACGCCAGCAGTGTGGCCTGCTGCGCGTGGCGAGCAGAGGGCAAACACGACCAGAGACCCACTAGCCTTTCTTGGCTTCCGCGAGGGCAACGCCACTGGTCTTGTACTTCAGATAGTCCTTGATCAGCGCAACGCCTTCAGCCGCGGCCTCCAGCGGGTCCTTGCCCAGCTTGGAGATCATGCAGATGTTGTCGCGGTTGGCATCGGTGGTCAGGGGCTCCCAGCGCTGCTTGTAGCCCGCATAGATGCTGAGAGCGTCGCCGATGATCAAGCCGGGGCGCTCTCCGATGAGGACCACCGAGACTTCAGCGTTCAGGATGTCGCCAATGTCGTTTAGCAGTCCAACACGCCCGCGGTTCACATACACCGGTGCGCCGACGTCGATCTTGGCGGCCTTGAGCCCGTCCACAAGCCCCTTGAGCACGTCGCCAGCGTAGCGCTCGATGGCATAGCCACTGAGGCCGTTGCTGACCACGATCTGCACGGTGGGATTCTTCTTGCACTTCTCGAGAATGACCTTCTTGGCCGCGGCGCTGAACTTGCGTCCCTTTGGAGGGAAGCGCAGGTACGTCTCGAGGACGCCCTCGGTCTCGGTCTCGCCAACATCGATCAGCCCCAGGCGCTGAATCGTTGCCGGCGGCACGATATAGTTCAGCGAGTCCTGCGTTGCCGCGTGGTCAGCGCGCATCTGATGAATGGTGCGCAGTTTGGGGCGCGGGCCTTCGCGGCTAACCCCGATACGGAAAGGTGTACTGGCGATCAGAGCCTTCAGGCCATCCGGGCTAGCCGGATGCTTGACCAGCGGCTCCTTGCGCATTGCGTCGGTAGTGATATCCGGGAGCTCGAGGGTAAAGTTGGCGGACGCCTTGCGTCGAGCCTCGACATCAGCGGTCTTCTGCTTCCCTACGTATCCGTCTGCCATTGTATCTCTCCTTTAGTTGGTCAGTCTAGTGCCATTAGCACAGATGGCTCGGCAGCCACCATAGCTGCGGACCTGTGCCCGCAGCAATGGCGGACCTAGCGCTTCAGGAAGAAGGAAGCATCGCCGGCCTTGGCAGTCAGCTTGCCGTCCTTCATCAGCCCGAGGTCCTCAGCCCACTTCTCGTACTCGGGAGCGGGGCGCCATCCCAAGGCGCTCCACATCGAGGGCGTGTCGTGATAGCTGGCGCACTGATAGCTGAGCATCACGTCGTCGCCCATGGGCACGGACATGTGATAGTTGGCGCCAGCCACTGTGTCGGCAACCATCAGCAGCTCGATCGTATTCTGGTCAGCTCGCACGTGGTTAGTGTAGCAGTTGTCCAGACCGAGCGGGACGCCGATGAGCTTGCCGCTAAAGTGGTCCTCGAGTCCGGCGCGGATGATCTCCATACCGTCGTAGAGATACTCGGGGCCAATGAAGCCGACCACACTATTGACACCCTGCGGCTGGTAGCGGCGAGCCAGCGCGTGCTTGCGCGACTCGAGAGTCAGCTGGTCAGCGTCGTTGTGCGCATAGGCGGAGAGCTCGGTGCCTTCACCGGTCTCAAAGTAGAAATAGTTGGGTCCCTCAGGATAGCAATGCTTCTTGGCCATGGCGTTGGCCTCGTCCAGCATGCCCACGGTGACGCCGAAGGACTTGAGCCCGCCCTCGGTGCCACAGATGCTCTGGAAGACCTGGCCCACGGGAGCACCCTTCTTCATGCACTCCATCTGCGTGGTCACATGGCCGAGGTTGCAGATGCCGGCGGGAACGTTCCACTTGCGCCTGATGTCATCCATCATGTCGTAGAGCTTCATCAGGTTCTCCACCGTGTCGATGGAGGGGTTGATACCCCACACCTGGTCGCCGATGCAGTACGACAGGGCTTCGTAGATCTCCGCCCGGATGGCATCCACATCATCGGTCGGGTGATTGGGCTGCATACGGACATTCAGCCGTCCTGGCAGACCGCAGGTGCAGGTGTTGTGCACGATTACGGGCATCTTGCGAGCGCCCACGACCAGGTCCAGCGTGGTGCAGAGCTTGGTCACGGCGGCCGCCATCTCACCCGTCAGGCCGTTGCTGATACCGCGGATCATCTCGGTCGTGGTCTCTTCCGCCAGGATCCACGCGCGGAGCTGCTCAACGGTCCAGTCCTTGACCTTGTTGTAGGCAGCGAGGTCCAGGTCATCATCGATGGCGCGTGTGACTTCGTCCTGCTCGTAGGGCACGACCGGGTTGTCGCGAATTACCCACAGCGGCATCTCAGACAGCACTACCTTGGCCGCCACGCGCTCTTCGGCCGTCTTGGCTGCAATGCCGGCAGCCTCATCGCCCGACTTGCGCTCGTTGGCTTTGGCCAGAACTTCTTTCACGTCCTTGAACTCGTACGTCCTACCGAACAACTTGGTGCGGAACAGCATCTTTCCTCCTTATTCGTTACTTGGTGAACATGAGAGTTTTCACCGACAGGGACACCAAGCGATCGCCCAACATCGACCGGCCAATATCGATATAGTCGCCTTCGCTCAGGCTGACTTCATCAATGGACAGCACGTCGTGCTGTGGCAGTCTGGCCTTGACTGCCTGACCCAAGGCCTTGCCCAGATCCCGTTCCATCACCAGGATCACGGGCACTCGCGGGGGCACCCTTTCCAGCTCGAACCCGGTAATCCATCCCGCCATTCGTTGCAAGTCCTCGTACGTCTCTACCGCACTCATGTCGAGAGCCAGTGCCACCGGGTCCTTGGCTGGATCAAGGTCCCAGCGACGGTAGCCATCCAGAACCGCTTGCACAAAGCCCTCCTGCGTGGGCATCTGCCCATCCCACAGGGTGCGTACCACCGGAATGTTGCGCATCGGCAGCTTTTCCGGCGCGACCCAGATGGTCATACCGCTCAGGGTAATGGTTTCGTGGCTGGCACCCATGACGGTGGCGCGTTCGGTTTCGTCTGGATGCAACACGCGCATCTTGGCCAGACGAGGATGCTTGCGCAGCGCCTTGCCCAACAGAGGTCCGACATCATCGTAGATCGTCACATCCGCCAGGCTGTTGACAGGAGGATCGTCATAGTAAAAGTCGGCGACACCCCCGGAGATAAAGATCACCATTTCGGTGACCGGTTCACGCAATGGCGGAGTCTCCAGAAGCTGCTCCGCCAGGGGACTGACTTTGGCTTCCAGAGCTTCTACGATCAGGTCGGCCATCTGCTCAGCGAACCGCCACAGGACATCCATGTCGGCAGGATCACCCACGGCCAGCTTGATGCCCAGGTGCTTCAGGATCTTTTTGCCGCTCGGGGTGATCTTGCGCACGCGCCCCGTGGCGTGATCCACCTGGATGTGCCTTCCTCCGACCGAGAGAACGACTGAATTCATAAAATCGTTCTGACGGAAGGTGGCAATGTTGGTCGTGCCTCCGCCGATGTCGACATTTGTCGCCCAGGTATACTCTCGACTAGCCCACGCTGCGGCTCCTGAGCCGCGTCCGGCCAGATGAGCCTCCAGGCTCGGGCCGGCAACGGTCACCACAAAGTCACCAGCCAGAGGGGCGATCACGTTCAAGACGCGCCGTGCATTGTGCGACTTGGATGCCTCTCCGGTGATGATGATGGCCCCCGTGTTCACGTCATGTGGTGTGAACCCGGCTTCGGAGTAATCCGCGTGCAAAAGGGCTTGCAGGGCCTCAACGTCGACCTTGCCATTACCATCGAACGGCGTAAAGTGGATGGGGCTTCTGTACACCACCTCCTTTCTGGCTACATCCGCCCGCGCTTTCCTGGGCGGGCCATAACGAGCCTGCGGGTTAGATCCACCCGAGCCCGTCTCTGCCACGGTCAACTTGGAAAACACGACCTGCGATGTTGTCGTGCCAACGTCGATGCCGACGCTGATTAACTCACAAGATGCCATAACGTGTTACCTGGTTACCTCTCGCTTCCTACTAGAGTCCTCAAGCCGCTCGTCTGATACCGCTCCTGCTGAAAACGCCAGCGGGGCGAATCAGGCCCTTGGCTTGGGGCGTTTCTTCCTGGCTGCTTTGCCCCGAGCCGGTTTCGTCCGCGCGGGCAGAACCGGTGGCGCTGGTGGTGCCTGGAGCGCTGGCGCAGGGACGCTGACCGGGGCCGCTATCTCGGCTGCTGGAGCAGGTTCTGCCTCCTGTGCTTTCGGAGCGGGCTCCGCCGGGACGGGCTTGGGAGCGGCGCTCGGGGCGGGCCGTGCACTGGTGTTCTCACGCTTTGGTCTGGGTGGTACTTGCGCCGGCGTCCGCTTTGTCATCCTTGGCTCCGGCGCGAGTTCGGGTTCTGCTTCGGCCACGAGCCTGGGCGTAGGGGGCAGAATGATGTCAACGTCTTCATACGGGCGGGGGATCACGTGCACCGATACCAGCTCTTCGAGGCGCTGCGCGGCAGCGGCTCCAGCGTCAGTAGCGGCTTTCACCGCAGCTACGTCTCCGCGGATCATCACCGTCACATAGCCCCCGCCCACGAGGCCTTTGCCGACCAGCGCTACGTCGGCGGCCTTGAGCATGACATCGGCCGCCTCGATCGCGCTGATCAGGCCCTTGGTTTCGATCATCCCCAATGCTTCGTTCACGGGCGTCCTCCCGATCAGGCCTTGCGGAATGTAGTCTGTCCGTCTACCTCGAGCGAATCTACGATGGCAACAATGGCCGCATCGGTGGGCACGCCCTCGGTCCGGTCCGTGTAACGAGCGCTGCTGCCCGTGATGACAAAAACGAGTTCGCCCTCACCAGCACCAACAGTGTCAACCGCTACGAAGGGGACGCGCTCTGCCAGGGGTTTGTTGTTGGCAGTGACTTCCTGAACCAGGAGGAGTTTGAATCCACTCAGTTTTCCTGCTTTGACGGTAGATACAGCAGACCCGACAACCCTGGCGATGATCATACCGCTGCTCCTTCGCACAATATTACGGCAGCAAAACCGCAATCGCTTGTTTCAAACAAAACGCGCGCTGTGCCGGCACGCCGGCTATGCCTACTTCCCTGAAGAGGTTGGGCCCTGTTGGTCTGACCGCATCCTGACGCCCGTGAGGGAAGAGCACAAATGGAATCCTGTTGTACCAGAGCGGCCTCATCATACACCCTAATGCCAAAAGAGGCAAATCGGACGACATCTATCTGGGCCCGCTGTTGGGATAACGCTGCTGCAACACGCCAGCGTCGTCGCGCCAGCGTAACTCATCCAGAACCCCTACTATGACCGGTCGCACCGGGCTGTCTGGTCCCAGCTCCAGCAGTTGCCTGGCCGAGTTGCCCTCATCCAGATACAGCACCGTGTCACCAATGCCCGAGTCGACCATGTCCACGCAGATCAGCGGATCCGACCAACTGCGCCCGTCAGGATGAATCGGCTGCACAACCAGAAGCTTGAGCCCCACATAGTCTTTGTGTTTGATCACCGAGACCAGGTTGCCAACTACCTTGCCCAGATACACGGCTCAGCTCCCGGAACCACTGCGGGCGGGGATCATCTTGTCATCAACATACAGATCCTCAACGATGCCCACAATCCCCTGATCGACCGGAGCAAAACTGTGCTCCAGCACCAGGGCGCCTTCCCGCCCGCTGATCATAAACACGTGCTCGCCAACGCCTGCCTGCCCTGTTCCGTCCACCGCAACGACCGGGCGGCCTTTGTTGCTGCCATCGGGTTGCACCGGCTGCACAATCACCAGCTTGACCCCTTGCAGGGACTGGTCCTTCTGTGTTGCTACTACGGTTCCAATGACCTTGGCGAGCTGCATACTTATCCTCTGGTCCAACGACGCGGCAAGAACCGTCTCACCGGCCTTTAGGCGGGTTTCTCTAGCTCCGGCTGGTATGCCTTGTGAAAGACCAACTGGTTCCCAATATCCCAGCGGTCGATGATGGCCATAATTACAGCGTCAACCGGCCTCTTGGTTGTGATCTCAGTCTGGCGCGCCGAGCTGCCCGTGGCGTACAGAACATAGTCGCCGATGCCGCTGCCCACAGTGTCCACTGCCAATACAACACCACTGTGCTCCGATAGATCCACTTCCACCCGCCGGACGAGCAGCAGCGTGAGGCCCTGGAATCGGGCTTCACGCCTGGTAGCTACAACCGTGCCGACAACCTTGCCGATATACATCTGGGCCTATGCCTGCTTCCCGGACGCGGCCTGTTGCAGGATCTTGACCGTAGCGCTGGCGCCAATTCGGGTCGCGCCGGCGGCCAGCATCTTTGTCATCGTCTCATAGTCGCGCACGCCGCCCGCTGCCTTGACCCCCATCTCGGCCCCCACGGTGCGACGCATGAGCTCGACATCGTGCAGTGTTGCCCCACCCGGCCCGTAGCCGGTTGAGGTCTTGACCATGTCGGCATCAGCCGCTCTGGCCAGCAAACAGGCCTTGACCTTCTGATCGTCGGTCAGGTAGGCCGCTTCGATGATCACTTTGACCAGCGCGCGGTTGCGGTGCGCCACGTGCACGACAGCTTGGATGTCACGCTGTACCAGCGCGTGGTCGCCTGCTTTCATCGCGCCAACGAGGATCACCATATCCACCTCGCTGGCCCCGTCGCAGGTCACCCGTTCGGTCTCGTATGCTTTGACCTCGGGGAGGGTAGCGCCAAAGGGGAAGCCAACCACGCTGCAGACCGCCACGCCGCTGCCGCGCAGCAAGTCCGAGCACGTGCGCACATAACAGGGGTTCACACAGACACTGGCGCACCGATACTGCCGCGCCTCGTCGCAGAGCGAGCTGATTTCTTCCGGAGTAGCGTCGGGCTTGAGTAGAGTGTGATCGATGTACTGAGCAACGCCGGGGCGAACGTTCTTGATACCGGGGACTGCTTCAATGCGCGCGGCGCCCGCGTCCACGATCTTCTGGACCAGCTCGGGGCACTTTTCGACGCACAGGCGGCACTCGGCGCAGGCCCCGCCTTGCACTACCGCGCAAGTGCGGCCAGCCGACCGCTTTTCCAGCTCCTGCAGCACCTGGTGCGTGATGCGCTCGATCAGCGTCTTGACTTCAACGTCAGCGTCGCTCATCCATCCTCCGCTGGCCGGCCAGGTCGTCCCTGGACGGCCGGAGCAGTTGCTGTGGTCTTGTGGGTCTGGCTGGTGGTCGCATTGCCCGCCAGCCAGAAGAACGCGCCTGGCCACATCCCGTCAGGGTGCGGCTACACGGCGACAGTATACAACAAGTGAGCTACAAGTGTCAAGACGACTTTTCGGACTGCTGCAGTAGAACCACTGCCTCCGAAGCGACCCGCGCCATATGAACGAGTGTACTCCTGTCGTGGCTGAATGCCTGCTCCGGATCGAACTGGCCGGTGTGACCCGACGCCTTGAGCACGTTGTCCACCACGACCGCACAGGCGCCAGCCCGCAGTCCCCACACCCGGGCCAGCACAAAGATGACACTCGCTTCCATCTCTGCACCCAGCACTCCCAGCCGCTGCAGGTCGGCGAAATGCTCGGCCCAGTCGGACTGCCAGTAGTTGTTGAAGGACGAACCAGGCCTGGAGTGGCGGGCATAGAATGAATCGGCGCTGCGCGTGGTGCCCACATGGTAGCGACCCCCTGTCGACTGCGCCGCCGTGATCAGCGCCTGCGTAACCTCCAGCGACGCTACGGCCGGAAACTCGGGTGGCGCGTACAGGTGTGATGCCCCATCGTAGCGCATGGCCGAGTCAAAGATGGCCAGGTCACCGATGTTCACCTGGTCAAGAAAGGTGCCGCAGGTGCCAATACGAATAAAGACTCGCGCCCCGATTCTGGCCAGCTCCTCCAGAGCGATCGCCGTGGATGGGCAGCCGATGCCAGTGCTGGTGCAGGAGATGGGCACTCCCTTGTACTGGCCAGTGTAGGTCACGTACTCACGGTTCTGCGCGACCAGGTGGGCACTGTCCCACTGCTCGGCGACCAGCGGCACGCGCCCGGGGTCACCCGGCAGCAGGACAAAGGGCGCCACATCACCTGAATCGCAGCGAATATGGTATTGCAGAGCCATTGCTTTCCTCCCTCTTCTGGCGGTTGGTCAAGGCGTGTCGATACGGTAGCGGGCTACTGCGTATCCCTCGGCACCAGCTTGGCAATGGTGACACCCTCTCCGCCCTCGTTCAGCTCGCCCGGTCTGAATGAGGCTACCAAAGGGTGCTCGGCCAGGGTCTGGCGCACCACCTGGCGTAGCGTGCCTGTTCCCTTGCCGTGCACGATGCGCACAAAGGGCAAGGCAGCCAGATAGGCTTCATTGAGGTAACTGCTCAACTGGGGCAGTACATCCTCCACCCGCTGCCCTCGCAGGTGCAGCTCGACGTTCGGCATCTGCTTCCTGGCCAGTGAAACGTGCACTCGACTCGATCCCGCCGGGACAACCGCGCCCGGTCGTTTCTCCAACTGAATCAAGGGCACCTTGGCGCGGAAGAGCCCCATCTGCACCTCCGCCTCACCCTCCAGCATGTCAACGACCTGCCCCAACTGACCCAGGCTCGACACCCAGACGGTGTCTCCCCTGGCCAACTGCTCGCGGACGCTGGCTGTCTCCGCCTCGACGGAGGCTGGCGGTGGTTCCAGGGCCTGTTGCTTCTCCTCAAGCTTCTTGAGGCTCTTGTGCGCCTGCTCCAGCCATTCTTTGGACTGGCCCTTGCGCTCGATGACCTTGCGTATGCGGGCCAGCTCCTCCGTAGCCTCCTCCAGTTGCGCGCGTGCCTCGGCCAGCAAATCGCTGCGTTCGCGCTCTGTCTCGCGCACCAGCCGCTTTGCCTCGCGGTCTTTCTCCCGCGCCGCGGATAGCGCCGTCTGCGCAGCGCTGGTCGCCCGGCCCAGCTCGTGGCGCGAGCGCCTGACCCGCTCCAGCAAACGGTCCGCTTCCTGATCCTGGGTGGAGATGAATCCCTGAGCCTGGTCGATAATGGGTTGCGGCAATCCCAGGCGCCTGGCTATGGCAAAGGCGTTGCTCTTGCCCGGCAGGCCCACGGTCAGCCGATAGGTAGGCGATAGCGTAGCCACGTCGAACTCAACGGAGGCGTTCTCGACGCCCTCCGTGGCCTGCGCAAATAACTTGAGCTCGGCATAGTGGGTCGTGGCCATGGCCGGTACCTTGCGCTGGAGAAGCTGGCTCAAAATGGCTCGTGCCAGAGCCGAGCCTTCGGTGGGATCGGTTCCGGCTCCCAGCTCGTCGAGCAGCACCAGCGATCCTTCGTCTGCCTCTGCCAGAATGTGGATGATGTTCCCGATATGGGAGGAGAACGTGGACAGGCTCTGCTCAATGCTCTGCTCATCGCCAATATCGGCATAGATGCCGCGAAAGACCCGTATCGCCGAACCATCGGCCGCGGGAATCTGCAGCCCGCACTGCGCCATCGCTGCCAGCAGCCCGACCGTCTTGAGAGCCACGGTCTTGCCGCCCGTATTGGGACCAGTGACCACCAGGATCGAAAAGTCCCCGCCTAACTCGACGTCGATTGGCACCACCGTGTCGGCCGGCAGAAGCGGGTGGCGCGCCCGGATGAGGCGCAGGTACTCCTTCCCTTTGTCGGGCAGAAGCATTGGCTCGCTGGCCTTTAGCGCAAAGGCGTACTGTGCTTTGGCAAAGGCCAGGTCGAGCCTGGCCAGCGCAGCCACGGTGCTCTGGATCTCTGCGCTATGGGCCGCCACCTGGGCGGTCAGTTCGCGCAGGATCCGCTCCACCTCACGCTGCTCTTCCAACTGGTGCTCGCGCCACTGGTTGCCCAGATCGACGATCGCCAGCGGTTCAACAAACAGAGTGGCCCCGCTTGCCGACTGATCGTGCACAATCCCTTGCACGCGGCCTCTGAACTCGGCCTTGATCGGCACCACATAGCGGCCCCCGCGCTGGGTGATAATGGCTTCCTGAAGGTATCCCGCCGCATCCGGGGAGGTGAGCAGGCGGCTGAGCTTTTCCAGCACCCGGTCGCGCGCAACAGCCAACTGCCTTCTGACGCGTGCCAGCGTGGGGCTGGCGCTGTCCACCACTTCGCCCTGATTGCTGATGCAGCGCTCGATCTCTGACACCAGCTTGGGGCACTCGACAATCCTCTGCGCGATCTCGCAGAGAGCGGGATAGGAGCCCGCTTTGGCCCCGGCTGCAGTGAGCTGGCCACGGGCGCCGGGCGTCGGGATGGCCCGCTTGAGCGTCCTAGCACTGACCAGAGTGGCCTGGATGTCCAGCAAGCCCTGCGGGTCGAGTATGGCATTCCGCTCGGCGTTCTTCGCCAGTTGGCGCACGTCCCTGGCTCCGCCGAGAGTGATTCCCGGCATCACCGACAACAGCGCCTTGGCTTCGGCCGTCTCGGCTTGCCAGGCATGCACTTGCTCAACATCTGACGAAGCGGACAGGGCCAGTGCCAGCTCACGCCCGGCGGAAAAGGAGGTATGCTCCGCCAGGCGGGTCAGGATCTTGCTCAGTTCGAGTGTCTCGAGGTACTTGGGATTCATTGCCCCGGCTCAACTCCCCACCCGGCTATTCGTCTGCTAACCCATCTTGCTCGTCGTCTTCCCGGCGCACCCAGGAGAACTTGCGCTGCAGGGTGGAAGAGTAGTATCGGCCAAGCACATCATAGCCCACACTTCTTCCCCAGCGATGGAACACCCTGGGGTCGATGTATGACTTGAGGCTGGTGGTCAGGTTCCAGGTGCGGGTCTTGCCGGCCACAACTGCCTGCGCCTTGAGTTTGCCCAGCGCAAGCTGCTGACGCTCCAAACGCTGCTGCGCAGAGATCACCTTGCGCTCCGCGGCAGCAGTTTTCTTCTGGTATCTGGCCGCCAGTTTCCCGGCCTGGCCTTTGTCGCTGGCTGCCTGGCGCGCCTCACGTGCCTGGCCACGCAGCGCTGCCAGCGCCGCTTTGAGCCTGGCCAAGTCCTCCCGCTGACGCTCCAGCTTTTCCTCTGCTGCCTGCTGTCGCTGGACGAGCTTGTCTCGGCGAACCCGCCAGCCTTCGGAAGCCTTCCTGGTGTGGTTGCAGAAGGAAGCTGCCTCAACGTTGGCCAGCGTCGTAGCCTGCCATTTTCTGTGTTCGGGGTCCTCGCGAGTGACTCCGGAAGCGGACAGGCTTTCCCGGACGAGATGAGTAGCGTGATGGGTACGGAACACTTTGGCCGTCAATCCCGGGAGCGCCTCCCCCAGGAATGCGTTCACGTCGTGGCTGCTGACCCCCGGGAAAAGGTGAGGCTTGTCTCGCGTCGGGTGGCGTTTGTCGTTGTTCGCCGCACGGGCCGGCCTGGCATTCTGGATCAGGTCGGCCAGGTTCCGCGCCACCGCTTCTGGCAGAGCCAGCTCCTTGTCCCACAGGACCGAATCCTTGCCCAGGAAACGGAATTCCGCCACTCCATCGGGGCGCAGCGTCACGTGCTCGGGACGCAGCGTCGTCGCGCCAACCGTGTCAGCTTCATCCGGGTCTTTCTCATCACCCACTCGCAGCCCGAGCGCGTCGATGAGATACACCGCTGTGGCAATGCGCCTGCGTTTGGCATCATCTGAGACCAGGCCCTGCTCGATGTGGTCCCGCACCTGCGCCAGGCGGCGGCTGAGCTCGGTAGCCTTGTCGAACTTGTGCGCCTCGCGTTCCTGTTTGGCCGCTGCCGTATCAGCCAGCCAGATGTACTTGGTCTTGTCCGAAAGAGTATCTTTCCAGCGGGCCACCCAGAGTCCATCCGGCTGCCAGACGATTTCTTTCCATTCGCCCGGAGGACGGGGTGCGTCGGGACTCAGGTTCAACGTCACGTCGCTCTGCCGCGCCCCTTCTTTCCAGCGCCCTCGCAGGGGGTGCTTTCCCCGTCCCATAAAAATGCCGCTCGGCTCGGTCATATAGGTTCCGAGTTCGCTCTGTTCGCCATTAACCAGTGCATAGCCATACTGCGCCTTGAGTTGAGCGCGTTCGGCCTTGCGCTCGGCAGCCCTGGCCTTGCGTTGTTCAGGTGACAGGCTCTCTCGCTGTGCCCGCTCGCTCTCAACGCGCTGCGTCGCCGGCGTCCAGTCGACCTCATTCACCGACAGTCGCGGTGAGACGTGCAGTGCCGTGCTCAAGTCCTGCATAAAGTTGCGCACAAACACGCTGTCCTGCACATAAGGCGTGCCCTGCTTGCGCGCCCAGGCCATGACCATCTCCTCCTGCTTTGGGTCGAGCGTGACGGGATTGCCCCGCACCGTAATCACCAGACCCCGGTACTCGGGCGGAGGAGGAATCAGGATGCCGTTATGCACGAGCGAGGTAAGGATGGTAATTGGTTTGCTTGCGGTTGCGTTTTCCATGTTCAGATGCATCACCCTGCGGAGCACAAATGAGGAGTGAACGCTGCCTCAGACGGAGCGTTCCATCAGCGCGGCTGGCTGGAACTAGAGCGCGGTCAGGATCTCTGCCTCACCGTCGGTCACAGCAATCGTATGCTCAAAGTGAGCACACAGGCTGTGGTCGCGGGTGACGACCGTCCACTTGTCACGTTTGACATAGACCGCCGGACCGCCGATCATCAGCATAGGCTCTGGCGCATAGGTCAATCCCGGTCGCAGTTCCAGTCCGGTGTGCGGTTTGCCCCAGTTGGGAATCAACGGCGCTTCGTGCATTTCGCGGCCGACGCCATGACCGGTGTATTCGCGCACCACGTTAAAGCCGTTGCTCTCGGCATGGTGCTGGATCGCGAACGAGACATCGCCCAACCTGTTCCCCGCCCGAGACACGGCTATGGCCCGATACAGCGCCTCTTCGGTTACGCGCACCAGCCGCTCTGCTTCGGGGGTCAATGTGCCCACGCCGATGGTGAAAGCAGAATCACCCACAAAGCCTCGATAGGTGCAGCCGCAGTCAATGCTCACTACGTCGCCATTGACCAACTTGCGCTTGCCCGGGATCCCGTGCACCAGCTCGTCATTGATGCTCACCGTAATGGTCGCGGGATAGGGAGCATCCTCGTAGCTCGGGTTCGGATAGTTCAGGAAGACAGGAATCGCGCCACGAGACCGGATCACCTCTTCCGCGATCTCATTCAACTCTGCCGTGGTGATGCCGATGCGAGCAGCGCGGCGTGCCGCATCGAGCGCCAGCGCCGTGATCCTGCCCGCCTCGCGCATTGCGGCGATCTCCTCACGAGTCTTGACAATGATAGCCACGTTTCGTGTCTCCCTGTGTCCAGTCTGGCTAAAAAGCTAGTATAGTGCCAGTCGGTTGAAGGGTCAATTCTGCGGGCGGAGCTGGTCGTTTCTCCACCCTGAAACAAAAAAAGGGCCGTCGGCCAACGGCCCTTGCGAGTTATCCTGTGGTTACGTCGACGCGTTACAGGTCGTCTGCGTCCTCCGAGCCAAGCGTATCCTCATCGAGCTCTTCATCGTCCCAGTCGTCTACGTACTCAACCTTCTCCCAGGCCCCCTCAGCGCCACAGTCGGGGCAGCGGCGCGGCGGCTTGCCTCCTTCATGGAGATAGCCGCACTCCATACATTCCCATTCCGAATCCATCATCTCCCTCCCAACAACGCTGTGAAACACATGCGCTTTCAGTACCATGATTCGCCGCCCGCCCTCTACCGGTCCAGTCCGTAGCGACGCGCAGCCAGGCGCAGGATATCGTTCACCAGAGTCTCGTAGGGCATGCCGCCGGCCCTGGCCATCATGCACAGGTCGCTAATGGTGGGATTGATCCCCGGCAGCGTATTGATCTCCAGCAGGTGCGGACGACCCTGCCCGTCGAGGCGAAAGTCAACGCGCGAGACGTCCAATCCCTGGATCGCCTCGAACGCCGCCACGGCCAGCCGCTGCAGTTCGACAGCGAGTTTCTTGCTGATCCTGGCCGGGCAGACATAGTTGATGCCCATTGGCACGTCGGATTTGATGTGGCTCGAGTAGATGCCCTTCTCCGATTCATCGAGCGGGCTCGTGTCAATCTCCAGGACCGGAAAGAGATGATAGCCCTGCTTGTTGTAGGCCGCGGAGAGCGGCTGCTCACCGGGCCCGAGTTTGTTGCCCAGCAGGCCGACCGTGAACTCTCGTCCTGAGAGGAACTGCTCCACCAGTGCTGGCTGCTGATAGTCAGCAATCAGCCGCGCCACGCGTGCGCGCAACTGGCGTTCATTCCGGCAGACCGAGTCTGCATCGATGCCCTTAGCCGTGCCTTCGCGCAGCGGCTTGGCGAAAAGGGGGAAGGACAGCTCCTTCCGCAGCGGCTCGTCTGCCCGTTCCATGACCTGGAAAGCGGCTGTCGGCAGGCCGTAGGACATCCACACCCTCTTGGCCATAGCTTTGTCCAGAGAGAGGGCGTGGCCAAGTATCCTGGCTGCCGTGTAGGGGATGCCCAGCATCTCGAGCATCGCCGGGACCTGCGACTCGCGGCTGTCCCCGCGGTGCCCCTCGCAGATGTTGAAGGCGATGTCAATCTCGCCGCGCATCTGCTGCAGCTTCGGATACAGGTTCGTATCCCCTTCAAGAGGGACGACCCTGTGCCCTCCCGCCTCGAGAGCGCGCTGCAAGGCCAGGGTCGTTTCTTCCGAGTCCAGCTCTGCCGCCGCATCGGCCGGTTCACCGGCCGAGTGCGGGGCATTCTTCTTGAGGTTGAAAAGCAGTGCTACTCGGAGCGGACGCATATGGGTTCCCTGGTCCCCACCAGCGGGACAGTGACCGGAATTGCCCCGTCATCGCCATGATGGTTCAGGCTCTCGCCGTCCTCCACAGCCGATGGGCGGACGATCACGCCATTGCCATCGAGTAGACCCGCCACGCCCTTTTCGGCATGGGTGGGGTGTCCGTGCACCGGACAGGTCGGCGGGCAATCACCAGTATAGCCGTGGGGCAGGGGATAGGCGCTAATAGCGCCGGCATAGTTGCGTACGACCGCGACCTTGTCGGACATGTTCAGCAGGTACTGCGGCATAATCGGCACTTTGCCCGCACCGCCAGGCGCGTCCAGAGCAAAGGTCGGGATGGCCAGACCACTCGTATGGCCACGCAGGTGCTCGATGATCTCGAGGCCTTTGGCGATAGAAGTGCGAAAGTGCGAGATACCCTGAGACAGGTCACACTGATACATATAGTACGGGCGAACGCGAGCGCGCAGCAACGCTTGCATCAAGTCCTTGATGATATGAGGGCAATCATTGATGCCGCGCAATAGCACTGTCTGGCTACCCAGCGGGATGCCAGCATCCGCCAGCCGCGCGCACGCCGCAACTGTTTCCGGAGTCAGCTCGCGCGGATGGTTAAAGTGGATGTTGATAAAGAGCGGATGGTACTTGGACAGCATCCGTGTCAGCTCAGGGGTGATGCGCTGGGGCAGGAACACCGGCACGCGCGTTCCGATTCGGATGATCTCCACATGCGGAATGCTGCGCAGACCCTTCAGGAGCGGTTCCAGCGCGTTCTCACTGAGCAGCAGCGGATCGCCGCCAGAGATCAGAACATCCCTGACTTCAGAATGGTGAGCGATGTATTGAACGGCCCTTCGCATATCCTCAGGCCGCATCCGTTCCGACTTGACGCCGACCAGACGTCGCCTGGTGCAGTGCCGGCAGTAAGCCGCGCATTGGTCTGTGACCAGCAGCAACACACGGTCAGGATAGCGGTGCACCAGACCAGGAACAGGCGAATCCGCATCTTCGCTCAGCGGGTCGCGCAGTTCATCCGGCTGGATGACCAGCTCGTCCCTGGTAGGCACCACCTGACGACGGATCGGACACGAGGGATCGTGCGCATCCATCAGAGACGCAAAGTATGGCGTGATGGACATCCGCAGTCGTTCACAAGTAGTTCTTACACCCGCCTCTTCTTCAGGGGTCATCTCGATCACGTTCTTGAGTTGTTCGGGTGTGTTGATGCGGTGACGAAGCTGCCACCGCCAGTCGTTCCAGTCCGAATCGGGCACATCTCGCCACAGGGGGGCGCGGCGCGATGCTGTCTTGCGGGTACTGGCCACAAGCGCGCCAGTACCGTTAGTACCGGGCGGCTCTTCTAATTCCACCGTTCTCTCGCTTTGCATAGACATCGTATGTTCCTCCAATCAACCATCTCCGGCCAGGCCGGCAGAAAAGCACGAGGTGTCCCTCGATTTCAAGGCGCGATTGTATCACAGGATGTTCTCTATGCTTGACCAACGGGGTACAATCGCAGAGGATGTTGAGTGCTGATTGGGGTATCATCAAGTACAATTTTGGGTACTGGCCTTCTTGACAACTGGATGGATGCTGCTATGATTCTCAACAGAAGCTGACCAGGTTCATCGTCAATGATGGGTTTGGCCACTGCTATTATCTTGTCGGTTCGCAGGAGTATGGCCATTGGACATTCTGGTGGTCAATGCACAGTCGGTGTGGGTCAATCGCATCCGCAGTCGGTTGGAGGCAACAGGAGCTCGCGTCTCGGTCGCCGCCAATTCGGCTCAGGCCGCTCGTATTATGGAAGAGGCGGAGGAATGGCCGGACGCCATCATCGTCGAACACCGCATTTTGGAGAAAGAGTCCGACTCGCTCATGGGAGCACTACGGGTTGATGAGTGGCAGCCGATCATCATCCCCACCGATTTTCAGCACCTGAGTCAGGATCCCACGCAGGTGCCCCTGCGTGGTGAAGAAGTACTGCGCCGGCTGGAAACGCTCGCCATCCGCCTCAAGGGAGTCTTCGAGCCAGCAGCTCACCAGACCATCCGCGTGGGCCGGCTCACGGTTGACCCCGGCCGCAAAGAGGTGGTCTTTGCCGCGCGCAGGGTACCGCTTCCGCCCATACAATTCCGCCTTCTGCTCTACCTGGCGCTCAACGCAGGGCGCGTGGTCGACCAGCGCGAGCTGGTGCGCGAGATCTGGGGCTACGCCAGCGCAGAGGGAGAAGCACGGGAGATGATCAAGAAGCACGTGCGGCTGATTCGGCACAAGCTCGGCTGGACGGATGAGAGCACAAACTATCTCAAGTCCGTTCGGGGCTTTGGCTACATGCTGAGCCCGCCGCCAAGAGCTCGCAGCCGTAAGGCTGGTGAGGGCAGCGACTCATCGGGCTGAGGCCGCTTCCTCACGCCCTGCGCCCGAATCGCTAATTCTCCAGAAAGCAGCGCACCCCACGCACAATGCCAAGAGCCATCCGGTCGGTCTCATTGGCCAGGACGTGGCCGTCCGTCAGCAGGAACCCCAGTTCGATGATAGCCCCCGGCGTCTCCAGCGCGACCTCATGGAAGGCATGGTAGTTCAGCATGTCGTCGGTGATGGTCGAGGGATGCGGCAACAGGCCCGTGGCGGCCTCATACTCCTTGTACAAACAGTCGACCAGCCTGTCCTCCGTCTGAGGTATCGCGCTGTCCACGACCCTAGCCACCTTAAAGCCGCTAAGCCCTTCGGCGATGCACGAGTCGGCATGGATGGCCACCAGTGCATCGGCCTGATAGCCTTTTAGCCGGTCGTCGAACTCTTCCAAGAGGTCGACCTGATAACCCTCGTCGCGCAGCCAGGTTGCCGCCAGTGTGGCCACCGCCAGATTCACGTCCGCCTCGCGCAGGCCGCTGGCACACACCGCACCCGGGTCGCCTTCCGGGCCCGAATGGCCCGCAATGATGCCGACGAGTTTGTTGCGCAGGCCGGGCGTTACGCGTGCCTTGTGTGGTGTGAGAGACGGGCGGGCGGTGCTGGTCGGTGTTGCTCTGTCACCATGCCCGGGAAGCAGGGGCAGGACCTGTGGCAGCTTTGCTGACCAGCGATGCGATTGCAGCAGAGCAATCAGAATCGAACCCATAGCCAGTACCAGGACGACCAGCCACAGGGACCTCAGCAGCCGCCAACCTCGCGTCGGCGTGCTCCTGGACTTGGCCTTTTTGCCGGGGGAACGGTTGGGTGCGCTCATCTGGCTTGCCTGCCCGGTGATGATAGCCGGCTTCAGCGATGGCGTCAATCACTCGCCGAGAGGGGCCGGTCGCCTGGTCTGTTTGTGATTCGGCCAACCGTAGGTTATGATAAGGCGCCTCAGCTACAGCACCTGTACGAAAGATACATGGAGACCAGCATGTTGGAAGCCTTCTTTACCCCACAGTCCGTAGCGGTGGTCGGCGCTGCTCGCGAGCCGGGCAAGCTCGGCTACGGGGTTCTCAGCAACATCATCCAGTGCGGCTACACCGGACAAGTCTATCCCATCAACCCCAAGTCCGACGAAATCCTGGGGCTCAAATGCTACCCCACGGTCCTGGACGTTCCCGGCCCGCTCGACCTGGTAGTCATCGTGGTGCCTGGCCGTTTCGTTCCGCAGGTAATCGAAGAGTGCGGCAAGAAGGGAGTAAAAGGTGCGATCATCATCAGCGCCGGCTTCCGCGAAGCGGGTATGGAGGGCATCAAGCTCGAGCGCCAGGTTCTGGATATCGCCGCCCAGTATGGCGTGCGCATCGTCGGTCCCAACTGCCTGGGCATCATCAGCACCTATACTCCTCTGAACGCCTCCTTCGCTGCGGGAACGCCGCCTCAAGGAGGGATCGCTTTTATGTCCCAGTCCGGTGCCCTGTGCACCGCGATCCTGGACTGGGCGTTGGCCAAAGGCATCGGCTTTTCTCACTTTGTCAGTCTGGGCAACAAAGCCGACGTGAATGAGGTCGATCTGCTGCAGGCGTGGGAGTCAGACCAGAACTCGCGCGTGATCATCGTCTATATGGAAGGCCTCGGCAACGGTGCTCAGTTCATGGAGGTAGCCAGGCGAGTTACGCGCCGCACGCCCGTGATCGCGGTGAAATCGGGCAACACGGCTGCAGGATCGCGCGCCGTTTCGTCGCACACCGGTTCTCTGGCCGGATCCGAGCGGGCCTACAACGCGGCGTTCCATCAGACTGGCGTGCTGCGTGCGGCGTCGATCGAGCAGCTTTTCGACTACTCCGTGGCCTTTGCTTACCAGCCGCCGCTCAAGGGCCGCAACATCGCCATCGTCACCAACGCTGGCGGCCCCGGCATTATGGCGACTGACGCTCTGGAGAGCAATGGCATGAAGCTGGCTGCCCTTGCTCCAGAAACCATTGAAACGCTGCGCCCCAAACTGCCCGCCTCGGCCAATGTCTACAACCCGGTCGATGTCATCGGTGATGCACTGGCAGACCGCTATGAGCACGCTGTGAAGACGGTAATCGCCGACGCCAATGTCGACGGCATCCTGGTCATTCTGACACCTCAGGTCTATACGCAGATAGAGGAGACTGCTCAAGTGATCGGTCGACTGGCGGCCACGGCAGACAAGCCGATTCTGGCCTGCTTTATGGGCGAAGAGCGCGTCGGCCCGGGCATCAAGATCCTCAACGAGCATCGCGTGCCCAACTACTCCTTCCCCGAGCGCGCTGTGGGTTCACTCAAAGCCATGGCCGACTACTGGGAGAGCAGCCACCTGCCGATGCCCAAGTACGAAAGCTTCCCCGTCGACCGCGACCGCGTGGCCCGCCTGTTCGAACGCGTTCGCAGCGATGGCCGCCTCTCACTCGGTGATGCTGAGGCGAGGGACGTGATGGAGGCCTACGGCTTTCGGATTCCACGCTCTGTGCTGGCCAAGACGGTGGACGAAGCAGTTGAAGCAGCCCGCACCATCGGCTACCCGGTGGTAATGAAAGTGGCCTCGCCGGATATCCTGCACAAGTCTGACATCGGCGGCGTGCGGCTCAATGTGCGCGACGCGGAGCAATTGCGCGACCTGTTCGACCTGTTGATCTATCGCGCCCAGCGCCACATGCCCGACGCTGATATCTGGGGCGTGCAGGTCCAGGAGATGGTACCCAGAGGCAAAGAGGTCATCATCGGCGTCAATCGTGACCCGCAGTTCGGCCCGCTGCTGATGTTCGGGCTGGGCGGCATTTACGTCGAAGTGCTGAAGGATGTCACCTTCCGCATTGCCCCTGTCTCCAGAGCAGAGGCCACCGAGATGATCGATGAGATTCGTTCCTACCACCTTCTGCGCGGGGTGCGCGGAGAACAGCCATCCGACCTGGATGCCATCGTCGATGCCATCCTGCGCGTCTCACAACTGGTGACGGACTTTCCCGAGATCGTAGAAATGGATATCAACCCCCTTATGGTCCATGAGGCGGGCAGAGGGGCAGTGGCTGTGGATATGAGATTTGTCCTCAAGGAGAACAAGTAATGGTCACCCTGTACATCACGTCGACAACTCCGTATGCCGGCAAGAGCGCCCTGTGCGTGGGTCTGGGCCGTCGTTTCCAGAAGGACGGCTACAGAATCGGCTACATGCGCCCGCTGACCACCGCCAAGACGTGCATCGGTGAGTGTGTCGTGGACGAAGAGGCGGGCTCGATGCAGCAGTTGCTGGGGCTCGCCGACTCGGCCTCTGCCATCTGGCCAGTCTCCCTGGATTCGGTCGCTGTCGAGGGGATCTTGCGCGGAGAAGAGCGCGACTATGTTGCCGTGGTCAAGTCTGCCTTTGCCCAGGTCTCCAGGAACAAGGACATTGTGCTGCTCGAGGGCGGCAGCCGCTCGAGCCAGGGTCTGGCCATTGGCCTCGCGGCAGATCTCATCGCCGAGATGGTCGATGCGAGGGTCCTGGTTGTCGCCAAGTACGACGTGCCTGCTGTGGTGGTTCTGGACGACCTCCTGGCCGACAAGGCCAGGCTTGGGAAACGCATGCTGGGCGTCGTGCTCAACGGGGTAGAGCGCAACCGCCTGGACTATGTCCGCCAGCTTGTTGTTCCATTCCTGGCCAAGCGTGATATCCCGACCCTGGCCGTTATGCCCATGGAGCGCGTCTTTTCCTCCGTGTCGATCCGCGAGCTGGCCGATGCGCTTCAGGGCGACATTATCTGCCGACCGGACCTGGCCGGCGAGTTGGTTGAGAACCTCATGGTTGGCGCAATGAGCGTCGACACCGCCCTCACTTACTTCCGCCACAAGCTCAACAAGGCCGTCATCACCGGCGGCGACCGCCCCGACATCCAGCTCGCTGCTCTCGAAACGTCCACCAGGTGCCTGATCCTCACCGGCAACCTGCGGCCCAATCCGCTGATCATCAACCGCGCCGAAGAGTCGGGCGTAGCGATCCTGATGTCCAAGCACGACACGATGACCACCGTTCAGATCGCCGAGCAGACTATGAGCCGCACGCGCTTCCATCAGGAGAAAAAGGTCGAGCGCTTCCAGCGGATGCTCGCCGACACGATGGATTTCGACATGCTCTACCAATCCCTCGGCCTGCCCACGAAACAGGGCTAGGGGCGCAATGTCTCGAAAGCGGTGAGAAGGAGAATCAGACCATGACCACGCTGATCGACGCCATCGTCGCGCGAGAGATCCTCGACTCGAGGGGCAACCCTACGGTAGAGGTTGAGGTCCTGTTGTCCGGGGGAGCGGTTGGCCGCGCGGCTGTTCCTTCCGGTGCGTCTACCGGAGTGCACGAGGCGGTGGAGCTGCGCGACGGCGACAAGAAGCGCTACGGCGGCAAGGGCGTGCTCACCGCGGTCAAGAACGTCAACGAGACGCTGGCCCTCGAGCTGGCGGGCTGGGACGCTCTCGACCAGGTAGGCATCGACGAGTTCATGTGTGAGTTCGATGCCACCACCAACAAGAGCAAGTATGGCGCCAATGCCATTCTTGGCATCTCGTTGGCTGTTGCGCGGGCTGCAGCCGTGGCCGTCGGCCTGCCACTCTATCGCTACCTCGGCGGAGTGAGCGCCAGAACGCTGCCTGTGCCGATGATGAACATCCTCAACGGTGGCAAGCACGCCGAAAACAGCACCGACCTGCAAGAGTTCATGGTCATGCCGACGGGCGCCCCAACCTTTGGCGACGCCCTGCGCTGGGGCAGCGAGATCTATACGCAGCTCAAGAAGGTCCTGCACGGGAAAAAGTACAACACCAACGTGGGCGACGAAGGCGGGTTTGCTCCCTCGCTCAGCGCCAACCACGAAGCAATCGACGTCATCCTCGAAGCAATCACCAAAGCCGGCTATGTCCCGGGCAAGGACGTGCACATTGCCCTCGACCCGGCAGCAAGCGAGCTCTACCAGGACGGGCACTACCATCTGGCCAGAGAGGGCCGCCAGCTCACTGGCGCCGAGATGGTCGACTTTTACGCCGACTGGGTGGCCAAATATCCGATCATCTCCATCGAGGATGGCCTTTCGCAGGACGACTGGGAGAGCTGGGAGCTGCTGCGCCAGCGCATCGGCGATAGAGTGCAAATAGTCGGCGACGACCTGCTCGTGACCAACGTCGAGCGGCTCAAGACCGGCATCGCCCGCAAGGCGGCGAACTCGATCCTCATCAAGCTGAACCAGATCGGCACGCTGACCGAAACCATCGCCGCGGTGGAGATGGCCAAGAAGGCCGCCTGGACGGCCATCATCTCGCACCGCAGCGGCGAAACTGAGGACACTACCATTGCCGACCTGTCCGTGGCCCTGAACGCCGGCCAGATCAAAACCGGTGCCCCCTGCCGCTCTGAACGGGTGGCCAAGTACAATCAGCTCTTGCGTATCGAGGAGGAGCTGGGCGAGTCGGCGGTGTACCCCGGGCTCAGCGCGTTCTACAATCTGCAGCGATAGCGGGTGGTGCGCCAACTGTCAGCTCATTTGACACCCATTCGTTGTTGTGATAGAGTAGCCCAACGATTCATTCGGGAGGAGTAGGCCGCTCACCCCTGATAGAGAAGGCGGGTCGTCGACTGCAAACTCGCCGCAGGGAAGCCGCCGAACGTCGCCCGGACACCGGCTCCCGCGAAGCGGGGCCGGAAATCGGCCGGCCGAAACCAGAACCAGCGGCATCAAGCCAGCCCGGGTCAGCCCGTTATCGCTTCAAGAGTGCCCGACGCAAGTCGGACGCAGCAAGGTGGTACCGCGCGAGGGAATGCCCCTTTCGTCCTTGGAGATGAGAGGGGTTTTTTCTTTTCTCTGCAGAGGAGGCCAAGATGGAAACGCACGAGATGCCCAAGAACTATGACCACCGGACCGTGGAGGAGCGTCTCTACGCCTGGTGGGAGAGCAGCGGCTACTTTACGCCCAAGATCGATCCGAAGAAAAAACCCTTTGTCATCTCGATGCCGCCGCCCAACGTCACTGGCGAACTGCACCTGGGCCACGCCATCACCGCTGCCCTGCAGGACCTGATGATCCGCTACCACCGCATGCTCGGGCAACCGACGTTGTGGCTGCCTGGTGAGGATCATGCCAGCATCGCCGCTCAGTACGTGGTCGAAAAGAGCATCGCCAACGAGGGCCTGACCCGCGTCGGCCTGGGCCGGGACAAGTTCCTGGAGCGCCTCTGGGACTGGATGAGGCGCTACCGGCATGTCATCGCCCAGCAGCACCGCCGGTTGGGTACTTCCTGCGACTGGACCAGAGAACGCTTTACTATGGATGAGGGCCTGGCACGGGCCGTGCGCGAGGCCTTTGTGCGGCTGTACAACAAGGGCCTCATCTATCGCGGCACCTATCTGGTGAACTGGTGTCCTCGCTGCACCACGGCCCTCAGCGACCTGGAGGTGGAGCACGAAGACGAGCAAAGCAGTCTCTTCTATGTGCGCTATCCACTCGAGGGTACCGAGGACGAGTACATCACCGTGGCCACCACGCGGCCAGAAACCATCCTGGGCGACACGGCTGTCGCCGTGAACCCGGATGATCAGAGGCACGCTGCTCTGGTAGGCCGCAAGGCCATCCTCCCTGTAATGCACCGCGCCATCCCCATCATAGGTGACGCGAGTGTCGACCCGGCCTTTGGCACCGGTGCGGTCAAGGTCACGCCAGGGCATGACCCGACCGACTATGAAATTGGCCAGCGCCACCACCTGCCGACAGTCAACATCCTCAACGACGACGGCACGCTGAACGACAACGCGGGACCCTACGCCGGGCTGGACCGCCTGGTGGCCCGCAAGAAGCTGGTCGACGAATTGCAGTCGCTGGGCCTGCTGGTCAAGATCGATCCTTACACCCACGCGGTGGGACACTGCCAGCGCTGCCGAACGATCGTCGAACCGCGCATCTCGACGCAGTGGTTCGTCAAGATCCAGCCGCTGGCCGACCCGGCCATCGCCGCTGCGCGAGACGGCCGGATCCGCTTTGTTCCGGAACGCTTTGCCAAGACCTACTTTAACTGGATGGAGGGCATCCGCGACTGGTGCATCTCGCGCCAGCTCTGGTGGGGCCATCGTATTCCGGTCTGGTACTGCGACAACTGCGGTGCCATGAGCGCCAGCACGCAAGAGGTGCTGTCGGCCTGCCCCAAGTGCGGCAGCAGCCGCCTGCACCAGGATCCAGACGTGCTGGATACCTGGTTCTCTTCCGGGCTGTGGCCCTTCTCCACTCTGGGCTGGCCGGATGACACGGAGGATCTGCGCTACTTTTACCCCACCGACGTCATGGAAACGGCCTACGACATCCTTTTCTTCTGGGTGGCGCGTATGATTATGCAGGGCATCGAGATGACCGGACAGGTGCCCTTCCACACCGTCTACCTGCACGGACTGGTGCGCGATGAAAAGGGCCAGAAGATGAGCAAGTCCAAGGGCAACGTCGTGGACCCGCTCGTCGTCATAGAGCAGCACGGTGCCGACGCCCTGCGCTTTGCCCTGCTGACCGGCAGCACGCCCGGCAACGATATGAAGCTCCAGCCGAGTAAAGTCGAAGGTGCGCGCAACTTTGCCAACAAGCTGTGGAACGCGGCCCGGTTCGTTCTGGCCAATCTGCCCGAGAGCTATGCTCCAGCCGAAATAGAACATCAATGCCAGCTCTGGGAAGCACAGCCCGAAAGCCTGAGCCTGGCCGACCGCTGGGTGCTCAGCCGCCACAATCGGCTGATTGGTGAGGTCACCCGCCTCATCGAGCAGTTTCAGTTCGGCGAGGCTGGCCGGCAGCTCTATGATTTCCTGTGGGGGGAGTACTGTGACTGGTACATCGAGATCGCCAAGTCGCAGCTCAATTCCGGGGACGAGGCAGCAGCGGCTCGCACCAGGGCAATCTTGCTCTACGTCCTGGACCGCACCCTGCGCCTGCTGCATCCCTTTATGCCCTTCGTCACTGAGGAGATCTGGCAGCACCTGCCCCACGAAGGCGACGCGCTGATCATCGCCGCCTGGCCCCTGGCCGGCGCACTGGACGATGAGGCCGAGGCGCAGATGGGGCCGATCATGGAGATGGTGCGGGCCATCCGCAACGCGCGCGCCGAGTATGAGGTCGAGCCATCTCGCACGATTGCCGCCATCGTGGTGGCAGGCGGCAAGGCCGGGCTGGTCCGTTCCCACGCCGACATTCTGGCCCGTTTGGCGCGCATCGATCCAGCTCAACTGAGCATCGAAACGGCGCTCCAGCTCAAGCCCCGTCAGGCTTTGGCGCTGGTCGTGAGCGGCTATGAAGTCTACTTGCCTCTGGCCGGCCTGGTCGATATCGACCGCGAGCGGGCCCGGCTGAAGGGCGAGGTGAGCAGTGTCGGGCGAGAAATCGAGCGCTGCGGCAAGCTGCTCGAGAACGCAGGCTTTGTGTCCAAGGCTCCCGCCGAAGTTGTCGACAAGGAACGAGCCAAGCTGGAGGATCTCAAGCTGCGTCTGGCCAAGCTCACCGACCGGCTCAATGCACTGCAGGAGTAGCCACAGCACGTCCCGTGCCGGCGCCTGCAGCCAAGGGACAAAGAGGTAGAAAATGGAACTGGCCGAATACTGGGAGGTTCTGTGGCGCTGGGGGTGGGTGATCCTGCTGGTAACAGCATTCTGTGCCGGAGCAGCTATTGGCTACGGGCAGCTGCAGACCCCGCGCTACACCTCCATTGTAGAGCTGTCTGTGATGCCCGAGCGGATAGACCAGGGACTAACCCAGACCGTGGTCAACTTGCTAAACAACTATGCCTCCGGCATTCGCTCCCTGGGCATGGCGCGACGGGTAGTGGAACGCCTTGGTCTGTCGGAGTGGGACCCGGCAGCTCTCCGCTCTCATATCAAGGCCTCGGCAGATCAGGCCCGCTTCCGCGTCAAGATCGAGGTCACGGACACTGACCCTCTCTTCGCTCAGCGCGTGGCCCAGACCGCCTCTGATCTCTTTATCGCTGATGTTCGCGAGTTTGCCGATCGTCAGGACCCCCTCGACCGACTGGTCGCGACCCCCCTGAATGGCGGCGCACAGGCGGCCACGAGAACCTGGCCCAAGAACAAGCTGCTGGCCTTTCTGGGATTCGGCGGCGGCTTGTTCCTCGGCCTGCTGGTTGCCCTGGTGCTGGAGTGGTCCAGAGTGATTCCTCTGGAAACGGCCGAACAGGTGGAGGAATCGTCGGGGCTGCCGGTCATTGCCAGCATCCCGCGGGCCAAATGAACTTGGCGGCCACGTCTGCCAGCTTTGACACCAGTTCGCTTTCGTGTTATTGTCACTCGTGTTGGCCGCGGCTTGAGGGTCCGGCCGGTCGTCAGGCCAGCACGGGAGGCCAGGGTGAAAATCACCTTCTTCGGAGCGGCGCAAACGGTGACCGGCTCCATGCATATGGTCGAGGCCAACGGCAGACGAATCCTGCTAGACTGTGGCCTCTTTCAGGGCCGGCGCCAGGAAACCTTCGAGCGCAACAGACACCTTCCCTTCGACGCGCGAGATGTCGATGCAGTAGTGCTCTCTCACGCCCACATTGACCACAGTGGCAACATTCCCAACCTGGTCAGCAGCGGGTTCAGGGGCCGCATCTACTGCACCTACGCCACCCGCGACCTGTGCAGCGCCATGCTGCTGGACTCGGGTCACATCCAGGAAAGCGACGTCACCTACGTCAACAACAAGCGCCGCCGTGCCGGGCAGCCGCCGGTGGAGCCAGTGTACACCGTAGCCGACGCCCGTGCCAGCCTTAAGCACCTGGAAGGCATCGCCTACCACCGAGCATTTCCTGTAACCGACGGCATCGCGGCCACGTTCTTCGACGCCGGACACATTCTGGGCTCGGCAGTCACTGTTCTGGAGATTGTGGAGGCCGGCCAGAAGCGGCATCTGTGTTTTAGCGGCGACCTAGGTCGACGCCACTTGCCGGTGCTGCGCGACCCCGAACCCCCTCCCCAGGTCGATGCCATGATCGTCGAAAGCACCTATGGCACTCGTTTGCACGCCTCGCCTGAGGAGGCAGCACACTCCTTGAGCCAGGCCATCGGCCACACCATCGAGCGAGGCGGCAAGGTGATTATCCCGGCTTTTGCCGTGGGTCGAACGCAGGATATTGTCTACGACCTGCACAAGCTGATCCAGAACGGGGACCTGCCGTCTCTGCCGGTCTATGTGGACAGCCCCCTGGCGGTGGACGTCACCCGTATGTTCCGTCTCCACCCCGAATGCTACGATCAGGAGATGCGCCAGTACGTCAACCAGCAGGACGACCCCTTTGGTTTTCACCGGCTGGTGTATGTGCGCTCGGTCGAAGAGTCCAAAGCGCTCAACCAGCTGCGCACACCCTGCATCATCGTCAGTGCCTCGGGCATGTGCGAAGGCGGACGCATCCTGCACCACCTCAAGAACAACCTCGGCGATCCACGCAACACAGTGCTATTCGTGGGCTTTCAGGCCGAGAACACCCTCGGCCGCAAGCTGGTCGAAGGCAACAAGACGGTGCCGATCCTTGGCGAGATGGTTCACGTGCGCGCTGAGGTCAGCGCCCTTGATGGTTACAGCGCCCATGCCGACCATGACGAGATTCTGTCCTATGTCAACCTGGTACGAGCAGCAGGGAACCTCGAACACGCGTACTGTGTTCACGGGGATGCCGAGTCCTGTGAGGCCATGGGCACTGCCTTTCGCCAGCTGGGCGTGAAGGATGTCACAGTGCCGCAGCTCGGACAGGCGGTAGACCTGTGACCGGGCGGGCCAACGGCGACCGCGGCCGCTGGCGGGTCGACCTGCATATCCACACCTGCTACTCGCCCGACTCGTTGACGCGTCTCGAAGAGGTGATCGCTGCGGCAGCCCGGCGCAGCCTGGCCGCTCTGGCCATCACCGACCACGACGCCGTCGACGGGGCACTGGCCCTGGCCAGGATCGCCTCTTTTCCCGTCATTGTGGGCGAAGAGATCGAAACTGGGGATGGCGAGATCATCGGCCTGTTCCTGAAAGAGTTCATTCCTCCGCGGCTTGGCCCTGCAGAGACGGTCGCACGCATTCGCCGCCAGGGGGGGGTTGTCTACGTGCCCCACCCTTTTGACCACCACCGCTTTCCTTTGCGCGAGCCGACCCTCCAGGCACTGGCTTCCGAGGTAGACCTCGTCGAAGTCCTGAACGCCAGGGTGAGCAACGCGGCATTCAATGCGAGGGCGGCGAGCTTTGCCCGACAACACAACCTTCCCGGAGGCGCAGGCAGCGACGCCCATTCACCCGGCGAGATCGGTCGCGCCTACGTGGAGATGGAACCCTTCACCGACCGTGATAGCTTTATGTCCAGCATTGCCCGGGCCACTGTGGGTGGAACCGTGAGCGGGTTCCACGTTCACTTCCTGTCCACATGGGCCAAGCTGATCAAACGCAGGAGAACGCCATGAGCACTGAGCAAGCTCTGTTGTGGTCAATCGCTGCCGCTATCGTCCCGACGGCTGTCTATGTGATGGTACTGTGGTGGCTTGACCGCTACGAGAAGGAGCCGCAGCGGCTCCTCTGGTCGGCGTTCATCTGGGGTGCCGCGCCGGCGGTGATTCTCTCACTAGTCGCCGAGTCGGTCCTGCAGATTCCCCTGGCAGATCTGGGGAAGGCTGGTGCCGAGCTGGCGTCCAGCTCCTTCCTTGCCCCCGTGGTGGAGGAGCTGGCCAAGGGCGTCGCGGTTCTCCTGATCTTGCTGCTCTTCCGCAGCGAGTTCGACAACGTGCTCGACGGCATTATCTATGGTGCGACGGTTGGCTTTGGTTTCGCCATGACCGAGAACGTCTTTTACTTTATGGACAGTTTTGCCGAGAGCGGCGTCGACGGCCTGACCATAGTCATCTTTATGCGGGCGATCGTGTTTGGCTTGAACCACGCCCTTTTTACCTCTGTTTTCGGGGCCGCTCTGGGTTACACCAGACAGACCAGAACCGGCTGCCTGCGCTGGCTGGCTCCACCTCTCGGATTGCTGGGCGCAATGACTCTGCACGGGATCCACAACCTGTTCGCCTCGCTTTCCGGAGAAATGTGTTTTAGTTTAGTGATTAGTTTCCTCAGCGATTGGGCGGGCGTGCTGGTCATTCTGGTCGTGCTGTGGCTCTCGGCCAGGCAGGAGAAAAGGTGGATCACTGAAAACCTCCGGCCAGAGGTCGCCAGCGGCCTGATCTCTCAGGCGGACTATGACATGATCTGCTCCTATCGCCGGCGGCAGGCGGCGCTGTGGCGGGCCAGACTGAGGTTGGACAGGGGAGAGACACGCCGTGTCGACCGACTGACCCGACTCGCCACCGAGTTGGCCTTCAAGCTGCATCAGGGCGACGACAAGAGAGCCCGGAAACTTCGCGAGCAAATCGCTGCCCTCAACGGGATTCCACCAGTGCAAGGAGGTACCAGTGGCTGATCGCTCCTATGAAGCAGTAGTAGTCGGTGCTGGCAATGGCGGGCTGGCGGCAGCCGCCCAGCTCGCTGCCAAGGGTGTCAAGGTGCTGCTGCTCGAACAGCACAACGTGCCAGGCGGTTTTGCCACCAGCTTTGTGCGCGGACGATTCGAGTTCGAGGGCGCAATGCACCTCATCGCTGATATGGGACCGCCCGAGAACCGGGGGTCGGTGCGCGAGTTCCTGGAAGATGACCTGGGCGTCCACCTGCAATGGTTCGAGATCCCCGAGGCCTACCGGCTCATCCAGACTGACCCGGCCCACGCGATGAACGTCAAGATACACTATGGCGTGGATCGTTTTGTCAATGACATCGCCAGCGCTGTGCCTGGCTCGCGCGAAGCCGTGGCCAGGTATGTCGACCTCTGCCTGGAGGTAGTTGATGCGATCACCTACCTGGGCGAGTCGCGCGGCAAGCCAGACCGCAAGGTGCTGATGTCCAGGTACGGCAACTTGCTCAAGACGGCGGCCTACACGGTGGACGATGTCGAGAAGCGGCTGAACGTGCCCGACCGCGCCCTGGAGATCTTCCACGCCCTGTGGACCTACCTGGGCTGCCCTACCAGTCGGCTGAACTTTACCGTCTTTGCGGCGATGATGGCCAAGCTCATCGTCTACGGCGGCTATATCCCGCGCCACCGCTCGCACGAGTTCACCTCTGCCGTTGAGGCGCGCATCCGTGAGCTCGGCGGAACGACCGAGTTCAACACCAGAGTCGAGCAGATCCTGGTCGACAACGGGCAGGTGACAGGAGTAGTGACCTCCAAGGGCGAGCGGATCGCCACGCGCCACGTGGTCTCCAACGCTTCGCCGACCCTGGTCTACAACCGGCTCATTCAGCCGCGCAGTGCTGTGCCTCCTGTTGCCCTGCAGGAGGCCAATGCCCACGTGAATGGCGTAGCGGGCTTTACCGTATATCTCGGCCTGGATGCCTCGCCCCAACAACTCGGCCTCACCGAGTACAGCTACCTGGTGTACGAGAGCGGCGACTCTACCCGAATGTATGAAACGATGAAGACCCTCGGCGTCCCCCGGGCACAGGCCAGTTCCTGCCTCAACAACTGCGTGCCTGACTGCTCACCGCCAGGCACAAGCATCGTCGCCATCACCACCCTCTTTCGACCTGACGCCTGGAGCCAAGTCAGAGCCGAGGACTATGTAGCAGTCAAGAACCGCATCGCGCTGGGTCTCATCGAGGATTTCGAAAAGGCCACCGGCGCTCCGCTCCGCCAGCACATCGAGGAAGTCGAGGTCGCCACCCCTCTGACCTATGCGCGCTACACCGGCAGTCACGGCGGCACCATCTACGGCTACGAGCCAGAGTCCTGGGACTCGCTCTTGCCGAGGATGATGGCGCTTACCGGACCCAGGGCAGTGCAAGGCCTCGAGTTCTGCGGCGGCTACGCCTTCCGCTGCCACGGCTACAGCAGTTCCTTCATGTCAGGCCAGACCGCGGGACTGTTGACGCTGCAGAGCCTGATCAACGAGAGAGGGTAGGGCCATGAAGATCAGCATCAGAGGATTCCTGCTCGATATGCTCGCCTTCCAGGGTCTGAGCAAACAGCGCCAGAAGCGCATCGCCAGTGCCTCGGCCGAGCCAATGCCCGTCCATCCGGTCAACCGGTTGGCACAAGAGATCCATCCCGACAGGCTCAGACTGATCGTCGACTCGGTCAAGGACGAGACCCGCAGCAGCCGCACCTTCCGCCTGGTTCCTGATCGGGCCAGCGGGTTCACCGCCCTGCCGCCCTTTCGCGCCGGTCAGTACCTCAGCCTCAAGGTCGCGGCCAACGGTGTGCGCATCACCCGGCCGTTCTCCATCTCATCGGCACCCTACGAGGCACTCGGGCCGCAAGGGTACTACGACCTCACGATCAAGCGCGTGGCCGACGGGTTCCTGACTCCGTACCTGTGGGACAACTGGAAGGCTGGCACGGCCATTGAGAGCAGCGCGCCGACCGGTTTCTTCTACCACGAGCCGTTGCGCGATGCACACCAGATCATCGGCCTGGCTGGCGGGTCCGGAGTAACCCCCTTCCGTTCGATGGCCCGCGAGATCGTGCACGGCAGCCTGGATGCGGAACTGGTGCTGCTCTATGGCAGCAGTGCCGAAGACGACATCCTGTTCTATGACGAGCTCAAGGCTCTCGAGCGGGAAGCGGAGGGCCGGGTGCGCATCGTCCACGTCCTGAGCTGCGAGAAGGTCACCCTGCCGGGCTGCGAAGCCGGTTTCATCACTGCCGACCTTGTGCGCCGCTACGGCGATGTGGACCAGGGCACCCTCTTTGTCTGCGGGCCGCAGGCGATGTACGACTTTAGCCGGGGGGAGCTGGCTACACTCAACCTGCCTCGCCGTAGAGTGAGATGGGAAGCCTTTGGTGAAGTCAAGAACATCGCCCGCCATCCGGCTTTTCCGCCGCAGGCCGTGGGCACGACCCACCGTATCAAGGTCCAGGTCAACGGAGTGAGCGCAGAAGTGCCGGCCAGCGCTACCGAGACGGTCCTGGTCGCGTTGGAGCGAGCCGGGCTGGAGCCGCCCTCGCAGTGCCGCTCCGGGGAGTGCGGCTATTGCCGGTCCCTGCTGCTCTCCGGAGACATCTTTATCGTTCCAGAGACCGACGGCCGGCGTGCAGCGGACTGCGAGTTTGGGTACTTTCACCCCTGCTCGAGCTATCCGCTGTCGGATCTCGAAGTGAGGGTGCCACAGACGCCATGAGGGCCCTGGCCGCCAGTGGCCGGAGGCACCCAAGTGCCGCTCCAGGGAAAGTACGCCCCCGGTTCGCCAGTGGCGGCTACTGGTTGATGAGCGCCAGCAGCTCTGTACCGTATTCCTGGAGCTTGTGCGGGCCTATGCCACTGATCTGGCTCAGTGCTTGCTCGCTGCGCGGATGCGCTGCGGCAATACGGCGCAGGAGTGCATCGTGGGCAATCATGAACGCCGGCACACCCTTGGCCCTGGCGCGTTCGAGCCGCCACTGGCGCAGGCGTTGGTAGAGGGCTTCCGCGTCCTCGCTCCACTCAGCATCGAGCGTATGGGTGGGCTCCGCCGTATGGCAAGTTGTTGGAGCTTCCGTCAGTGCACGGACCGCCTCAGGGTGTTGGAGCGCACGGGTCCCTGACGGTGTGAGCCGCAACGCAACCCCCCCGTGTTCGAGCCGCCGCGCCTGGAGAAAACCCGCCGCCAACAGTCGGTCGATCAGGTGCTCCAGCGCCGGCTCAGAGCGAAAGGCCAGAGCTCCAAAGCCTGGCCCATCTAGGGCCGAAGCGGGCGCGGCGGCGTCTCCTCGCAGGACGAAGATGAGCTTCCGTCTCCCCCAGCCGCGGCCGGCGACCCTCAGGATGACGAGCATCTGCTCCCATTCCGCCATCAGGTCGATACGGGGTGCGACAGGCCTGGGCACGCAGTTGTCGCAGGCTTTGCAGCGTTGCGGACCATAGCCGCTCAGGTAGGTGCAGATGTGCCCATGACGGCAGTGGCGAGTGTTGGCGTAGGCCACCATTTCATTGACCCGCTGCTCTCGAACCTGCTCGTACTGATCCAGCAGGGCGCCGATGCGTTCCTGTGCGTCTCGCGGAGTCTGCCTCAGCTCGAGCAGCATGTCACGAGCAGATGCGCGGCAACTCAGACTTCCCGAAGCACAACCGTTCCAGATTCGCTCTTCGATGGTCGCCGGATCCAGTCCTGCCACGCGGGCCACCTCGAGAGGGTCGCACTCGACTCGCTGCCGTGGCTGCAACCCACAGGCGCGACAGAAGGACTCGAGGTCGCGGTCCCTGGCGCCCAACGGGCAGGCCATCCACAAAGTCAGACAGCGAGGAATGTCGGGCCCACGCCGGATCAGCCCTGCCTGCTCCAAGAGGCTGATGGCCACCCGGACCGGGGTTTCATCGACCTGCAGGTCCCTTCTCAAGTCATCCAGGACCACTCGGCCCACGGTCGCCGGCTCCACCTGCTTCTTAATCGCCGCAAGGGTTCCGCGAAGAAGCTTCACTCCCAGGGCATCGCGCTTTGACCGCGCGCGCAGAGTGCCCTGGTCCGCTCGGGCATATAGGAGCACGCAGCGGGACGGAAGCCCGTCTCGTCCGGCCCTCCCGGCCTCCTGGTAGTAGGATTCGAGCGAGCTGGAAGGCTCAAAGTGCAGAACAAAGCGGATGTCGGGTTTGTCAATTCCCATCCCGAAGGCGATCGTGGCCACAATGACCCGCGCTCGCCCGCTCATGAACTCTTCCTGCGCCCGGGCGCGGTCTTCAATTCCGGCGTGATAGTGAATAGCAGTGACTCCCTGGCTGCGCAGCAGGCTGGCCAGCTCCTCACAGCGCGCCCTGGTTCCGGCATACACGATACCCGCGCCCGGCTCGTGGGAGCAGATATCCAGGAGTGACTGTAGCTTCTCATCTTGATTGCGCAGCTGAATCACCTCGAACCGCAGGTTGCTGCGCAGGACCTCACCACTCACCACGCGCATTGGACCAAGCCGCTGCAGGATATCGTTCCTTACGCCCGGTGGTGCTGTGGCAGTGAGGGCCAGCAGGGGAGGCTGGCCCAGGAGTCGCCTGGATTCGGCGATGTGCAGGTAGTCGGGGCGGAAATCGTGCCCCCACATACTGACGCAGTGCGCTTCATCAATGACCAGGCGGTTTACGCCGCCCCGTCGCATGCTGTGGATGAAGGAGGGCTGACGAAGACGCTCTGGCGCGGCGTAGACAAGGCGGTATTTGCCTCGCTCGACTCCCTCGAGGCGTCGATGCAGCTCATCCCCTTCCAGCGAGCTGTTGATCGCCGTGGCGAGGTGCGACACTCCGCGCGGGAGTTTGTCAACCTGGTCCTTCATCAGAGCGATGAGGGGCGAGATGACCAGTGTGCAGCCAGTGGTGTCACGCAGCGACGGCAGCTGGTAGGTGAGCGACTTGCCGCCACCCGTAGGCAGTATCGCCAGCACGTCCTCCCCTCGTGCTACACAGTGCATGATCTCAGCCTGGCCGGGAAGAAGATGCTCAAAGCCAAACATCTCACGCGCCGCGTCCAGCAGGGACAGTTTTTCCTGCTCAGGCACCTGAATTGGTCCGTACCGGTCAGATTCCACAGGAGAATAGCCCATCTCTGTCCTCGTGAACGCATGACTTGGCTGCCTGGACGCGGTGATGTCGCCGGGCCAGCCTGGTCTTGTTCATTCGTTGCCTTACGGTCCCGAAGTATGGCCCGGTTTCAAAGGCCCGGACGCTTGCCTCAGCCAAAGGCTACACGGCACGTCACGGAGTGCGGTAGTTGATGGTCACGTTGTAATCTGGCACGGCGTGCACGCCTACGACCATCGGCCAGTGACCACCCTCGAAAGTTCGACTCAGCCCGAGCGCTAGGAAAAAGGTCTCGACCCCCGCGCGCTCCCTGAGCTGGGTGCCGGTGAGCCTTAGCTCAGTTCCTGACTCACCCAGCCACTGACGGCCCAGGGCGCGCCAGCGCAGGTCGGTCACCGGGATTCCCCTGGAATCCGCCGTCTCTGCAGAAATCCCCGTCAGAGTGAATCCGAGGCGGGCTTGATACTGCTGAGACGGGATACCCCGCACGAACAGTGCCCAAAGATCCGTCGGCTGTACCAGACACAGGGAACGAGAATGATCGACGAGGACTTGCTGTGGGGATGGGTCCAGATGGGATTGGAGAAACTGGGTGCGAGCCGTTCCTTCGAGGCGTCCCGTTACCACCGGCCGATGATAGATCAAATCGGCGAGCCAGTCCTCGACGTGCGGTGGGTCGGGGCGCGCTTTCGACAACTCTAGCGTGACGATGTCGTACATCTCGACCACGCGCCCTGCGGCATCGGTCATATCGCCCAGGCGCAGTGAGTCGCGCTCTTTGACCGGGCGCACCCAGCCTGACTTGTCAGCACCCTCTGTCAGAAGTCCGGCCATGCAGATACCGCTGCGCATGTGTGTCATCGCCATAACTGCTACCTCGCGCATGGCCATGCCAACCTCCCCGGTCAGTATCTAGGTACCGACATCACAAGTGAACTACGGTAAATCCTCCAATGCGTTGCACCCACCACTCGGCCACCAGGCGCCGGTGGCACTTGACAGGGAGTCGTTCATGACAGAGCAAACAGATCCTGCTATACCGGCCCAGGATCTCCCGCCCCACCCGGTCAGAGTGGCGCTTCTTCAAGGCGGAACGAAAGGCGCTCTCATAGTGCTCCCAGTCGCGACTCGCGCGGTAATCATCGAGGAGTTCATCCGTCGGCGCGAGCTCGGGGTGGTGCTCGTAGGCAATGCCAAATCCCTCGCGCAGCAGGAAAGCCAGGTCGTCCTTTTTGGTGTAGCCGGCGAGTTGCGAGGTGTTACGAAGTCGGATGTCGATGACCGCATCTACGCCGGCTTCCTGGAGGGCACGAATCAATTCGCTCAAGGACCGCCGCTCGTAGCCAATGGTGAACAGCGCCGGCATGGCCCTCCCCCTCAAGATCACAGCAGTGTGAGCTGCTGAGGTTCCAACTCGGCTTCGACCGTCGAGCCGTCTGGTTGGATGTGAGTGACGCGTACTCCCCGGCGCAGAAGGGTCGGCGCGATCAGTCTGCCCCGATGGCACTTGCGGTGGTCGCCCTCGCTGCAGAGTACGGCCACGTTCCCAGCGCACTCGCGCGCAATACGAACGAGCTCGTCGATGCCCTGGGCGTACTCGACGCTGGAGCTCAGGCGCTCATAGTTCACCGTTTCCCGGCCTAGATCGTACAGCTCGCGGTTGGATGGGCGGCCACCGAGGGCGTCGCCGAGAAAGCGATACCGCACTTGAGCCGCAATGAGCGTGCGGATGAGGTTCTCGCGGTTGAACTGAGGCACCCATTGGCTGTAGGGTTGACTGCGGACATCGACTACCAACTCGACGCAGTGCTGTTGCAGCAAGGCGACAAATTCCTCGGCCGAGTGGTCGCTATGGCCAATGGTGAAAACCCGCAGAGTCGAGTGGCCGGGATTGGCAACGGATGCAGTGTCCGACATTCTGGCCCATATTCTAGTCAGGCACGCCGTTAGCCGCAACTTGACAGCCGACAAATCCTGTCTATAGTCAACTCTACCGGCAACGACGGAGAAAGCTGGCGAAGCATCGCCATCAGGGAGAGGGGGTCACTGACTGCAAGCCCCCTCAGGCAGAGACTCGCACAGATTCACTCCGGAGCCGACGGCTGAAAGGCCCCGTGGGCACAAGTAGGTCGCTCCGGACGCCCACCGTTACACGGGCAGCGGGTAAGCCAGATTCTGGCCGCCCGCGCAGAGATGGCTGCAGCGCTTCCTGAATGGGGAGCGGGGCCAAGCAGGGTGGTACCGCGGAGACGGTAGTGACCTCGCCCCTGGAGTCACAGCCGTCTTTTTTGTTGTCTGCGTTTGCGTAGAGAGCGAATGGCGGAGGGTCGAGATGTTGGATCAACTGCACGAAATGGAAACCAAGGCATTGGCCGAGCTGGCGGCGAGCCAGACCGAGGCTGCTCTGGAGCAATGGCACGTGGCCTTCCTCGGCCGCAAGGGTGCCCTGACCGAGCTGCTGCGCGGCATCGGCCGCCTGTCCGCGCAGGAGCGGCCGGCCTTTGGCCAGGAGGCCAACCGGGTCAAAGTGGCCCTGGAGCAGGCCTACGAGCAAAGGGCTGTGGCCATGAGACAGGCAGCGTCACAGCTCCAGCTCGCGCGCGAGCAGGTCGATGTGACCCTACCCGGTCGGCCGGTGGGACCCGGTCACGAGCATGTCAGCACCCGCACCCTGCGCGAGATCTATGATATCTTTGCCGCGATGGGGTTTCAGGTAGTCGAGGCACCAGAAGTCGAAACCGACATCAACAACTTTCAGTTGTTGAACATGCCGCCGCACCACCCTGCCCGCGACATGTGGAATACGTTCCATACTACCAGGGAAGGATTGCTGCTGCGCACGCACACCTCCCCGGGCCAGATTCGCGTGATGCGCGAACGCTGCCCGGAACCGATCCGGGTGATCCTACCGGGCAAGTGCTATCGCTACGAGCAGGTCACGGCGCGCCACGAGTCCATGTTCTATCAGGTCGAAGGCCTGGCCGTCGGTGAGCGCCTCACGATGGGCGACCTGAAGGGCACGTTGATCAGCTTTTCACGGCAGATGTTTGGACCAGAACGCAAGGTGAGGTTCCGCGCCTCCTACTTTCCCTTCACCGAACCCAGCGCCGAAGTGGATATCGATTGCGTTCTGTGCGGCGGCAAGGGCTGCCGGGTCTGCAAGAACAGCGGCTGGCTCGAAATCCTGGGTTGCGGTATGGTGCACCCGAACGTGCTGCGCAACGGTGGCTATGACCCCGCCCACTACACCGGCTTTGCCTTTGGCATGGGCCCCGAGCGCATCGCTATGCTCAAGTATGGCATCGACGACATTCGTTACTTTTTCGCCAACGACCTGCGCTTCTTGCAGCAATTCGTCTAGCTCCGAGCACTCGATCACAAGGAGAGTATCCCATGAAAGTACCTCTGAAATGGCTCAGGGAATTCGTTGACATCACTCTGCCGGTGCCGGAGCTGGCCGAACGAATGACTCTGGCCGGCATGGAAGTAGAAACCATCGAATACTCCGGCGCGGACTGGGACCGAGACAAGATCCTCGTCGGCCAGATCGTAGAAATCCGTCCTCACCCGGATGCCGACCGCCTGACCATCGCCGTGGTCGACGTTGGCGGAGCGGAACCGGAATCCGTAGTCACCGGCGCCACCAACCTGAAGGTCGGCGATCACGGTCAGAAGGTGGTCTTTGCCCGCAGCGGCGCGCGCCTGATCGACGGCCATTCGGAAGAGCTGCGCTTTGTCACCCTCAAGCCCAGCAAGATCCGCGGCATCCTCTCGGCGGGGATGGTCTGCTCCGAGAAGGAACTGGGCCTGTCCGACCAGCACGAGGGCATCTTGATGCTGCCGGCGGATGCGCCGGTCGGCATGCCCCTGGTCGACTATCTGGGCGACACCGTCTTTGACCTGGATCTGAATCCCAACTATGCCCGCTGCCTGTCGGTCATCGGGATTGCGCGTGAGGTCGCAGCGTTGACCGGCCAGAGGCTGCGCCTGACCGAGCCAGCGATGGTCAGCACTGGCCAGGCGGTCGAAGGCCAGGTCGGCATCGAAATCGCCGACCCGGACCTGTGTTCGCGTTACAGCGCTACCCTGATCAAGGGAGTAAAGGTAGGTCCATCCCCGCTCTGGCTCGAGCGCCGGTTGCGGCTGGCTGGACTGCGTCCGGTGAACAACATTGTCGACATCACCAACTATGTCATGCTGGAACTGGGCCAGCCCTTGCACGCCTTTGACTACCAAAAGCTCGTGCAGCGCGCCGGCGGCGCCAGGCCGATCATCACCGTGCGCCGGGTGCGCCCCGGAGAGAAACTCACCACTCTGGACCACGTGGAGCGGCAGCTCGAGCCGAGCATGCTGCTCATCACCGACACGGCCGGACCCATTGCCCTGGCCGGAGTGATCGGCGGTCTGGAGACAGAGATCAGCGACCAGACCACGGAAGTGCTGCTGGAGGCGGCCAATTTCGATTACCTGGGCAATCGCAAGACCTCGACGCTGCTGCATTTGCCCAGTGAAGCATCGCTGCGCTTTGGCCGGGGCATCCCCCCGCAGATCACCGTCCCGGCGGCCACTCGTGCCACCGAGCTCATGCGCCAGCTCGCCGGCGGCACCATCGCCGCGGGCGTGGCCGATGCCTACCCGGTCCAGCCAGCAGCGCGCATCATCGACCTGCCGCCGAACGAGGTGGAGCGTTTGCTCGGCGTGCCGATGGGCCGCAACCGCATCGTGGAGAGCCTGAGCGCCCTGGGTTTCGAGTGTGCCCCGGGAACAGACGGACAGCCCATCCGCGTAACGGTGCCCTACTACCGGCTGGATGTCGAGATACGCGCCGACCTGGTCGAGGAGGTCGCCCGGATGATCGGTTATGATCAGATTCCGGCGACCCTGCTGCGCGATGAGCTTCCGCCGCAGCGGCACAACGCCGCCCTCGAAGCAGAGCTCAAGGTGCACGATATCCTGCTCGGCTGCGGTTTGACCGAAGTCATCACCTACTCGCTGACCAACCTGGACAGCGTCGCCCGCCTCGACCCCACTGGGTCGGCACCCGACCCATCAGACTATATCCGGCTGGCCAATCCGCTGACGCCGGAGCGCGAGTACCTGCGTCGAACGCTGTCGAATTCGCTGCTGGAGACGCTGCGCGACAACCTTCGTTTCACGCCGCGGGTGTCCATCTTTGAAGTGGCCCGGGTGTACCTGCCAGTCCCGGAGCAGGGGCTGCCCTCCGAGCCGCGGAGGGTAGGTATCGTGATGAGTGGCCCAAGGCAGCAGAAGCACTGGAGCGAGCCATCGCCTGCTTGCGTGGACTATTTCGACCTCAAAGGCGTGACCGAGACCCTGCTACGCCGCCTGCGCATCAGCGAGTATGCTTTCCAGCCGTTGGAGTCGCCCACCTACCAGAGCGGCCGGGTCGCGCGACTGGTGCTTGCACCGGGCGATGTTGACGCCGGCATCCTGGGCGAGGTCAACCCGGCGGTGCGAGAGCGTTTCGACCTGCCCGCTCAGCGGGTGTGCCTGGCCGAGCTGGACCTGGAGGCTCTCCTGAAGCGCTCCCCGGCGGTCTATCGCTACGAGACCGTGGGGCGATTCCCGGCCACCACCCAGGACCTGGCAGTGGTGGTCAACGAGGCTGTGCCGGCGCAGCAGGTGCGCGGCTGCATCGAGCGCGCTGGCGGCAGGCTGCTGCGCAGCGTAGAGCTGTTCGATATCTATCGGGGTGAACAGATTCCGCAGGGCAAGAAAAGCCTGGCCTACCGCCTGCAGTACCAGGCACCTGACCGCACCCTGACTGATGACGAGGTGGCGCGCCAGCACGGGCGCATCCAGCGCGCCCTGGAGACAGAGCTCGAGGCCCAGCTCCGGGCATAGGGCGGGAGAGGAGGCGATGTTGGCTGCTGCTTCGATCCGAAAGAACGCCGAGCGCCTGCTGGCCAGTCTGCCAGCGAACGTCACCCTCGTGGCCGCGGTGAAAGGGCGTACCGCGGAGCAAGTGCGCGAGGTCATCCTGGCCGGCGTGATGCACATCGGTCACAACTATGTACAGGAAGCGGAGGCAATGAGGCCTCTGCTTCTCGAGTCCGTTCAGTGGCACCTCATCGGACACCTGCAGACGAACAAAGCCAAGAAGGCTGTCGAGTTCTTTGACCTGGTGGAGACCGTGGACTCGCTGCGCCTGGCGCGAGAGCTCGACCGCCGCTGCGCAGCGGTTGGGCGCACTATGCCGGTTCTGATCGAGGTGAACAGCGGCAGCGAAGAGGCCAAGAGCGGAGTGCTTCCTGAGAACCTGGACGAGTTGCTCGAGGGTTTGAGCGTTCTGGAGCACCTGAGCGTACAGGGCCTGATGACCATGGGCCCGCGCCTGGGCAATCCCGAGGATTCGCGCCCTTACTTCCGCGCCACACGCTCTGCCTTTGAGCGTCTGGCCAGAGCGGGGCTTGCTCACGTCGAGATGCGTATGCTGTCGATGGGCATGAGCAATAGCTACCTCATTGCCATCGAAGAGGGCGCGACAATGGTCCGGCTGGGAACGCTGCTGTTCGAATCCTAACCCGTTTTGCCCCCATAATTTGACAGCGCCGCCCTCCCTGAGTAATATGCGGCCAACGTGCCGCTGCACGAATACAACAAAGGGGTGTACTCGTGAAACGTCTGCTGACGCTGCTTTTGGTTGCCGCAGTCCTGCTCTCGCTCGTTCCTCTCTCTGCAGTCTCCTCAGTTCTCGTTCAGCACCGTGTCGCGCTCCCGCTCGTTCAGGGAGGCAAAGGCTTTGAACCCAAGTACCTTCAGAGCCCGGGTTGGGACCCTACCGTCAAGGCCCGCCTCAATGAGATGTTCGATCTCTATGGTAAGGGCTCCCGGACCTACAATGAGAATGATAGGCCTTACGCCGTCTTTGACTTTGACAACACCACCTCCATCCTCGACGTCGAGGAAATCCTCATCATCTACCAGGTCGACCACTTGCGCTTTGCCATTCACCCGGATGAGATGTATGAGGTCCTGTGCACCGGCGTCCCCAATCCCGAAACGCCGATGCCCAACTGGAAAACCCAAACCGGCGTCCCCCTCTCTGTCTCTACCGTCGCCCACGACGCCGCCAACGCCTACAAGGTCCTCTACGACGCTGGCTATGTCTCTATCGACGGCGTCGATGCCGCGACCCGGGCCATCTACCAGGCTACCGACGAGTGGAAAGACTTTTCCTCCAAGATCCGCTGGCTCTACGAGGCCATCAACGACTCGTACAGCGCTGACGTCGGCTACCCCTGGATTACCTATCTCTTTACCGGTATGACTCCCGCTCAGGTCAACGACCTCGCTACCGATTCCCATGTCTACAACTTTGAACTCAGCAAGGACCCCGCCCAGTGGAAGTCCGTCGCTATGGCCCTCCCCTCCGACGGCTATGTCAGCCTCGCCGGACCTCTGCCCATCAGCTACAAGAATGGCACTACCATCTCGCCCGAACTCAAGGAACTCTACGCCGCCCTCGACTACAACGGCATCGACGTCTGGATTAACTCTGCCTCCTACATCGATGTCATCGAGGCCATCGCCTACCAGCCCGAAATCTTCGGCCTCGTCGGCGTCGACGGCGTCGTCGCTATGACCAACAAACTCGTCGGCGGTGTCTATGACAACGCCTACGACTATGACCTCCACCCTCAAACCCAGGCCGTCGGCAAGTCCCTCACCATCGACAAGATCATCCGCCCACTCTACCACAACAGGGGACCCATCCTCGGCGCTATGGACTCCCAGGGCGACTTTAACTTCTGCACCGAGTACGCCGATACCGCTGTCGGCCTCATCCTCAACCGCCAGCGCTCCGACGACATCGCCATGCTCTCCGCCGCCGCTATCTACCAGAAGAACCACAACGTCACCGTCGCTCAGGCCGTCGCCGCCGGCGATACCCTCTACCTCCTCCAGGGCCGCAATGAGAACGGCGGCTGGCTCCTCCCGCAGCCCGAGTCCATCAACCTCGGCAAAACCTCCGCCGCCCTCTTCTCCGCCAAGGGCCAGCAGTGGTATGACCAGCTCGTCGCCGGTACCTCCATCCGCGACCTGATCAACCACAATACCCGCCTCGGCGCTGCCTACATCGGCTACAAGACCCGCGTGCAGACCCAGCACCTCAAGAGCCCGGGCTGGGATCCTACCGTCAAGGCACGCCTCAATGAGATGTTCGATCTCTACGGTAAGGCCTCCCCGAGCTACACCCACGACACCAGGCCTTACGCCGTCTTTGACTTTGACAACACCACCTCCATCCTCGACGTCGAGGAAATCCTCATCATCTACCAGGTCGACCACTTGCGCTTTGCCATTCACCCGGATGAGATGTATGAGGTCCTGTGCACCGGCGTCCCCAATCCCGAAACGCCGATGCCCAACTGGAAAACCCAAACCGGCGTCCCCCTCTCTGTCTCTACCGTCGCCCACGACGCCGCCAACGCCTACAAGGTCCTCTACGACGCTGGCTATGTCTCTATCGACGGCGTCGATGCCGCGACCCGGGCCATCTACCAGGCTACCGACGAGTGGAAAGACTTTTCCTCCAAGATCCGCTGGCTCTACGAGGCCATCAACGACTCGTACAGCGCTGACGTCGGCTACCCCTGGATTACCTATCTCTTTACCGGTATGACTCCCGCTCAGGTCAACGACCTCGCTACCGATTCCCATGTCTACAACTTTGAACTCAGCAAGGACCCCGCCCAGTGGAAGTCCGTCGCTATGGCCCTCCCCTCCGACGGCTATGTCAGCCTCGCCGGACCTCTGCCCATCAGCTACAAGAATGGCACTACCATCTCGCCCGAACTCAAGGAACTCTACGCCGCCCTCGACTACAACGGCATCGACGTCTGGATTAACTCTGCCTCCTACATCGATGTCATCGAGGCCATCGCCTACCAGCCCGAAATCTTCGGCCTCGTCGGCGTCGACGGCGTCGTCGCTATGACCAACAAACTCGTCGGCGGTGTCTATGACAACGCCTACGACTATGACCTCCACCCTCAAACCCAGGCCGTCGGCAAGTCCCTCACCATCGACAAGATCATCCGCCCACTCTACCACAACAGGGGACCCATCCTCGGCGCTATGGACTCCCAGGGCGACTTTAACTTCTGCACCGAGTACGCCGATACCGCTGTCGGCCTCATCCTCAACCGCCAGCGCTCCGACGACATCGCCATGCTCTCCGCCGCCGCTATCTACCAGAAGAACCACAACGTCACCGTCGCTCAGGCCGTCGCCGCCGGCGATACCCTCTACCTCCTCCAGGGCCGCAATGAGAACGGCGGCTGGCTCCTCCCGCAGCCCGAGTCCATCAACCTCGGCAAAACCTCCGCCGCCCTCTTCTCCGCCAAGGGCCAGCAGTGGTATGACCAGCTCGTCGCCGGTACCTCCATCCGCAACCTGATCAACCACAATACCCGCCTCGGCGCTGCCTACATCGGCTACAAGACGCGCTAGTCCACGCGCAACAAGAAAGAGCCCCGCTTCGGCGGGGCTCTTTTCTTATCCTGACCAGAGACAGGCTAGTAGGCGTACTGGTCCACCAGCACCCAGGCACTGTCATACAGCAGCACTGTGTCGTGGTCGTTGTTCCATATAGCCACAGTCAGACCCCAGTAGAGGTCCGTGGCTGTGTTCTGCCCCTTGCCCGTCCTGAGCCGGACCAGAGCGCCGGGCGACAGGGTGAAGGAGCTGAACGTATAGGTGTGGTCGGCCAAATCCTTCACATGCCAGCCGGTCATATCAGCAGCCAGCCCGCCGCGGTTCTCGAAGCAGACATACTCCTGGTCCAGATGCTGCATATCGTTGCCTTCCGGATCGACCTGACAGCAGGCACGCGCGATGCGTACGCTGGCGGGAGTAAGCGTGCTCGTCGGCGTGGGAGTCGGCGTACGGGTCGGAGTGGGGCTTGCTGTGGCCGTAGGCGTCGCTGTGGGATATGGATCGGCCGGGGAGACACCTCTGGCCACCAACGGCACATGCACAAAAGTCGTGACACGTGCCGCTACAGGGAGGGACAGCACAATCAGCAGGAGGGCAACGCAGGCTAGCTGTGCGGATCTGGGTGTCACGCCTGATCCTCGTTTCATTCGTTGCGGGCCAGGCGGCCCATCAAGTCAGCGCCCCTGAGGCGATTCGAACGCCTGGCCGACTGCTTAGAAGGCAGTTGCTCTATCCACTGAGCTACAGGGGCTCACCAACCATTATAATGCGGACCTGCGGAGAAGGCTACTTCTTGAACTGCGGATCCTCGCGCAGGGTCTGCCGCAGCCCGTTCTCCAGGTCCACCCGGGGTTGAAAGCCCAGCTTGTCTCGCGCCAGGCCAATGTCGGCCACCAGCCGGCTGACGCCGCCGCCCTCTGCCTCGTTGTACAGACAGTGGGCGCTCTTGCCGGTGACCTTCTCTATGGCCTGTACCACGGCATTGATGGTCAGTTCCCGGCCGCTGCCCACATTGATGACCGTCCGGTCGACATCGCTCGCTCCGGCGGCCGCCACCAGGGCCGACACAGCGTCGCTGATATACAGGAAATCGCGGCTCTGCTCGCCGTTGCCATAGATCACCAGCGAGCCCCCGCCCAGAATCTGCTTGAGAAACATCGGGATCACCGGCGCATGAGTGGGGGGGATGTTCTGCCCCGGCCCGTAGGTGTTGAAAACACGCAGGATCACCGTCTCGATGCCCCACAGGGCTCCCAGGGCCAGAACATAACCCTCGGCGGCCATCTTGCTCACTGCATAGGGGCTGGAAGGCTTGAGCCGGGCTGTCTCGCGCACGGGCTGCTCATCCTGTTCGCCGTAGGCAGCGCCAGATGAGGTCAGCACAACCCGCTTGACCCGCGCATCGCGCACCGCCGTCATCAGGCTGACCGTTCCGCCGACGTTGACCTCGTTGTACTCGACCGGGTAGAGCACGCTCTCGGGCACAGATACTCTCGCCGCCAGATGGTAAACGCAGTCTACGCCTTTCAGCAGACCCCACAGCCTGGGGATGTCCCTCGTATCGCCCCGCGTGAACACGACGCGCGCATCCAGACGATTCTGGTCGCCTGCGCTCAGGTCATCCAGCACGCGTACGTGATGGCCACTTTCGACCAGGCGATTGGCCAGAGCCGACCCCAGGAATCCCGCTCCGCCGGTGATGAGTACCTTCATATGCCCCTACTGCACCGTGTAATTGTCGAGCCAGGTTCGTATGTCCGTGTCATCCGCATAGTCATCGGTGAGGTAGATCAACTCGCCCCGATTTGCCTTGACCACACCGGAACCATCGATGGTCAACGTTCTGCGGCCAATCCACTCGCCCTGAGCCCCTGCCTGGGCAACGATGGTGCCGGTTTTTTGGTTGCGCCAGGAGGCCTCCATCGGATTGCGCGAGCGCCCGCCGAGGATGACATCGATCCCTGGCACGGCGGAAGAAAGCCGCTGGTCTTCCTCCAGGCCCATATTCGAGAGCACGATCACAATGTCGGCCTTTCGAGAAACCTCAGTCACGTACTGCGGCAGTACGATGTCGGCCTTGAGCACAATATAGTTGTCTTTCAGCACCGGATCCTGGAGGTCGATCCCATCCCAGGTGATGCCGATGATGCCGACCTTCCGGCCTCCCACTTCGGTGATGATATACGGTTTGCCCACGAGCTGCTTATCGGAGGCCCGCAGCACGTTCGCCGAAAGCACGGGAAAGCTGGCTTCGGCTATCCGCTGCGCCAGGACCTCTGGTCCGTATCTCAGGTCAAGGTCGCCGATCAACATGGCATCATAGCCGAGTTTGTTCATCCCTTCCACAATGACCTTGCCGCTACTCTGCAGCGTGAGCGGCTGAGAACCGTACAGTGAATCGCCCGCATCCAGCAGCAATACGTTAGGATGTTCCTGCCTGGTTGCCTTGATGAGGGTGGCTCTCCGAGCCATCCCGCCCTTGGGGGGGCGTCAGCCGCAGGGTTCCGTGTAGCCCAGGGTGTCGTTGGTGTGCAGCAGCACCAGCTCGAACGGCTGGGGCTCGGCAGTTGCAGTTGGTTTGCGTGTGGCGGTCGGTGCGGGTCTGGGCGTCGGTGTCGAGACCGCTACCGTACATCCTGCCGACAACAGGATTAGCGTCATCATCAGCGACGCCAGAACGAAACGTCGACTCATTGCTGTGCCTCTGGGTGCCATGGATGAGAATCGGTCGGGAGTATAGTCCATGCCTTGCACCGAGTCAATCTGAATCGCGTATAATGAGCGTCCATCATCGCCCGTGTAGAGCGTCCGATTGACAAAGGGAGACCAGAATGGCCAACTTTGAGCTCGTTTCCGACCTCCGGCCGACAGGAGATCAGCCTCACGCCATTGCGCGGCTGGTTGACGGCCTGCAACAGGGACACAAACATCAGACTCTGCTGGGGGTGACCGGCTCGGGCAAGACCTATGTGGCCGCCAACATCATCGCTCAGGTGCAGCGGCCGACGCTGGTGCTGTCTCACAACAAGACGCTCGCGGCACAGCTCTACAGCGAGTTCCGCGAGTTCTTTCCCCACAACGCGGTCGAGTACTTTGTCAGCTACTACGACTATTACCAGCCGGAAGCGTACCTTCCTCAGACCGATACTTACATCGAGAAGGACGCCGATATCAACGAGGAGATCGACCGCCTGCGCCTGGCGGCCACCTCGTCGCTGCTCACCCGCCGCGACACGATCATCGTGGCCAGCGTGTCGTGCATCTACAACATTGGCTCGCCCGAGGAGTACGGGCAGGACGTGGTTCAACTGCGCAAAGGAGAGGCACACCGCCGCGAGCGTGTACTGCGCCACCTGACCGAGATCTTTTACCAGCGCAACGACACCGACTTTCACCGCGGCTGCTTCCGTGTCCGGGGCGACACGGTGGACATTTTCCCTGCTTATCGCGAAACCGCCCTGCGCGTCGAGTTCTGGGGCGATGAGATCGAACGCATCACGGAGATCGACCCGTTGACCGGTGAGATACTGGAAGAACCCGACGTGGTGCAGATCTTTCCGGCCAAGCACTTTGTGACCGACAAAGAAAAGATCGGTGCGGCCCTGGAGGCCATCGAGA
>MWCV01000015.1 GCA_002070215.1 Chloroflexi bacterium ADurb.Bin180
GCTAAAGCCTGTACTACGAACCTATCGAGGTCTGTGGTTGCCCGGAGTCTTGGCACTACCAGGCACAGGCGCCAGAGTGCTCCCATCTCTCGCCCGCTTTTTCCACACTCTCGGCGAGCGGCAATTGACGCCCCTGCCACGCTCAGGTATCATTACCGGGCCAGCAGGCAGCCCTGTTGTCAGAGAAACAATCCACGTTTTGAAGCGGGACCCCACGCGGGGGCGCCCGGGGAGGTAACATATGAGCCCACTGCGCAAGTGTCCGGGACCCTTCACGCCAGCGGATCTGCCGCTGGACGACGAAGGGCGCATTTATCACCTGAAGGTCGCGCCGGAGGAGGTAGCGCCGGACATCCTGGTGGTGGGCGACCCCGGGCGGGCAGAGATGATCGGCGAGACGTTCCTCACCGACGTGGAGGTCGAACGCGAGCACCGCGGCCTGGTGACCGTGACCGGCACGTCCGAGATCAGCGACGAGCGGGCCACGGTGATTGGTCCGGTGCGCGCCACGGTAACCACCTCCGGCATGGGCACGCCGTCGCTGGAGATCGTGCTCAACGAGCTGGTGGCGGCGATGGAGATCGACCTGAAGACGCGCACGCGCAAGGCGCGGTGGCCCAGGCTGCATGTCATCCGCGTGGGCACATCGGGGGCATTGCAGAGCTCGACCAGACTCGGCACACCGATCATCACCTCCTACGGCATCGGCACGGATAACACCGGCCTGTTCTACGATGCGCCCTACCCCGACGAGACCAGCCGCCGGCTGGAAGCCGAGCTGGCGGAGCTGGTGGACGGCTCGATGGCCGATGGCTCGCGCTTCAGGGGTGCGATTCGGCCGTACGTGGGGCGAGCGGCGCCAGAGATCGTTCGCGCGCTGAAGGACGCCGCGGACATGCTCCAGGTGCCGACCAAGGTGGGACTGACCGTCTCGTGCAGCGGCTTTTTTGCGCCGCAGGGGCGCGATGTGGGGCGCTTGCCGCTGAGCCTGCCGGAAGCAGACCGGCTGTTTGCCGAGTTCGACCCGCAGGTGGAAGGACAGCGGTGCGAGAATATGGAGATGGAAGCCAGCTTTTTGCTGCATTTCCTCAACGCGCTGGGGCACAGGGCAGGGGCCATCTGCACCACCATCGCGCAGCGGCGCACCGACGCGTTCGACACGGACTATCAGCAGTCGGTGCGCAACGCCACGCGGGTGGCGCTGCTGGCCCTGGCAATTGCCCGGGCGAGAGAGGCGCAGGGCAGTTGAGATGGCGCCGTTGCTGGTCGACCTGGCGGGGCTGGCTCTGGTGGCGTTGCCGCAGGCGGCGAGTGGTCTGCTGGCGCTGCTGGCAGGCCTTGCGGCCAGGGCGAGAGAGGCATAGCGCGGAGCCGAAGCGGCTGGAGCCAGGGGCCCAACGGCGGTGCGCACCTGGCACGGGCCGCTGCAGGCGCGCACAACAGGCCAGACGGCGGAGGGAAGGGTGAGTTCAGCAGCGGAGCAGGTCAAGCCAGAGGTCAAGCACTGGCCGGATTTCGAGTTCAGTCTGCGCGAGTTGTCCGGTGCGCTGGGCGATTTCGGGACGTTGTTTCCCCTGGCCATCGGCTTTATTGCCATCAACGGTCTCAATCCGGCGGGCCTGTTCGTGATGCTCGGGTTGACCAACATCGCCCTGGGGCTGATCTACCGGCTGCCGATGCCGCTGCAGCCCAAGAAGGTGATTGCCGCGGTGGCCATTGCGCAGAAATGGCCGCCGGGAATGATCTATGCCTCGGGATTCGGCCTGGGGCTCACCTGGCTGTTTCTGGTGTTCACCGGGCTGCTGCGCAAGCTGCTGCAGATCACGCCGGGGTTTGTGGTGCGGGGCATTCAACTGGCGCTGGGGGTCTCGCTGGCCTGGCAGGCGGTCAAGATGATGGCTCCGGCGCCCTGGCTGGGCCTGCTGTCGCTGGCGGTGGTGGTGCTGCTGCGCGAGAACCGCAAGGCGCCGGCGGCGCTGGTGTTGATGGGGCTGGGCGTGGTCATCGTGGGGCTGCAGGGCAAGCTGCCGCAGGTGGTGGACATTCGTCTCACTCTGCCGCCGCTGACGGTGCCCGTGTGGTCGGATCTGTGGCGGTCGATGGTGCTGGCCGGGTTCGCGCAAATCCCGCTGTCCATCACCAACGCAGTCATTGCCACGGCCGCGCTGATCGCCGAGTACTTCCCGGATAGGGCAGTGAGCGAACGCAGGCTGATGCTGAACATGGGCGTGATGAACATCGCTGCGTCCTTCTTTGGCGGGATGCCGATGTGCCACGGCGCTGGCGGTCTGGCCGGGCAGTACTACTTTGGGGCGCGGACGGGCGGGGCGCCGGTGCTGGAGGGGCTGGTGGAGGTGGCCATCGGGTTGTTCCTCAGCCAGTCCATCGCCAACATCATGACCGCCTTTCCGATGGCGCTGGTGGGCGGGATGATGGTGCTGGTGTCCTGGGAGCTGGCCAAGGGTGCGGTCAAGCTGCGCGGCTGGAAGCTGGTGCTGGCGCTGGTCACTGGGGCCGTTTCGGTCGGGGTGAATATGGCCGTGGGCTTTGTGGTGGGACTGGTGCTGAGCAAGCTGGTCGAGGTGCTGGACGCGCGGCATCGTCTGCCGTGCCTATGCGGCAAGCCGCGCCGACCAGACGGCGGCGAGGCCTCTACCGAGGCGGCGAGCGGCCACTAGAGCCGTTCATGCCCCGGGTGGCGCGGCCCGGCGGAACTAGGGAGAGCAAGGCGGGGCCTGCCCCGGGACAGATGCGCCCGCGAGCGATGGGCAGCGGTCGCTTCTCCAGGCGATGTCGGACAGCAACAGCGGCCGCCCTGTGCGGGCCGCGCGGAGCAACTGACCACTCAGGAGGCAAGAATGAGCAGCGCATCGCCGGCACCGGTTCGGCTTTCGGTTGTGTACAAGGTCCTCTGGGGTGTGGCGGCGCTGGGGACCACCCTCATTTCGGGCACGTTCGCGGCGCTGCTGCCGATCTTTTACCAGGACTATCTCGGCCTGTCCGCGCGGTGGATTGGCCTGGCCTCGGCCATCTATGCCGTCTGGAACGCTTTGAACGATCCCCTGTTTGGCTACATCACCGACAGCACGCGCTCCAAACACGGCCGGCGCATCCCGTATATGCGCTACACCGCGCCCTTCCTGGCTCTGACCTTTATCTTGGTGTGGCTCGCTCCGGCCGGCGCGGGAGAGACGACGCTGTTTGTGTGGATGCTGGTGACGATGCTGCTGTACGACACCTGCTACACCATCATCGGGCTGGTCTACTCCGCGCTGGGCGCCGAAGTGACCGAGTCGGACGCCGAGCGCAACGACCTGCAGATCTCGGGCGCCCTGTTCGGGCTGGTGGGGATGATCCTGGGCTTTGTGATCCCCGACCTGTTCCGGCCCAAGGCCGGCACGTCGCCGTCGTTCCTGCCGCTGCAGGTCGCGATGGTGGTGGTGGGAGTGGTGAGCGCGCTGTTGATCATCCTGACCACGCTCAAGGTGAGGGAACGTCCCGAGTTCACCCAGGTGGACCAGCCCATCCCGCTGGGCCCGGCGCTGCGCTTTACGTTCACCAGCCGCTCCTTCCTGGTGCTGGTGGCGCAGAACTGGATGACGGTGTTGATGCAGTCGCTGGTGGTGGGGATGCTCTTTTATCTGGCCGACTATGTGCTGCAGATGAACACGCTGGTGGTGCTGGCCTGCGTTTTTCTGCCGCTGATTGTTGGCGTGCCGGTGACGGCCTGGTTCCGCCGACGGCTGGGAGTGGCCGGGGCCCAGCAGGTGCTGCTGCTCATTGCCGGGATCGGGCTGGTGGCCATGCCTTTTGTACCTGGCGCGTTCGTTCTGCCCTGCCTGATGCTGGCCGGCTTTGGTCTTTCCGGGCCGCAGACGCTGACCAATGTGCTGTTCGCCCAGGTGGCAGACGAAGATGAGGTACGCTCGGGCGTGCGGCGCGAGGGGGCGTTTTTTGGTATCAACGCATTGCTCACCAAGCCGGCGCAGTCGATTGCCCTGGCGTTGATCCCGTTTGTGCTGGAGAGCACGGCCTTTGTCACGCGCGAGGCCAACCGGGGGGAGATCCTGCTTCAACAGCCGGCCAGTGCTCTGTTTGGCATCAAGGTCCTGGCCGGGCTGATCCCGGGGGTGGCCATGCTCGCGGGAGCGCTGCTGCTGCGCTGGTACCCTCTGCAGGGCCGGTATCTGGAGCAGGTGCAGGCGAGGGTGCTGGGACTGCACGCCGACAAGCACGAGCGCCTGGTGCAGGGCGGCTAGCGCTGCTGGCCCGTTGTGTCACGAGCCCCTGGCGAGGCTGGCCAGGGGCTCTTTTGTTCGTGCCGGGCGGTGCAGCGGCGGCGTGCTGCTTGGGTCAGTTGGCTTGAGCCATCATCGAGAGTGGAGTACAATGCCTCCGTCCAAGTACCTACAACCTCTTCACGGGAGTAAGGATTGATTCGTGCACTCTGGCCGTACCTCGGCCGCTACAAGCGCCTGATGGCGTTGCAGCCGCTGGTGGTGCTGGTCGACGTGGTGTTGGAACTGCTCATGCCGGTGTTGATGTCGCGCATCGTGGACCAGGGCGTGGCCAACCGCGACGTGGGCTACATTGCGCGCATCGGGGCGGGCATGGTGGGCCTGGCGCTGACGGCGATGGCGCTGGGCATCCTGGCGATGTGGCTGGCCAACGTCATCAGCGCGGGGTTTGGCGCGCAGCTCCGCGACGCCCTCTTTGCCAAGGTCCAGGCCTTTTCCTTCACCAACATCGACCGCTTTTCCACTGCTTCGCTCATCACGCGGGTAACCAACGACGTCAACAACCTGCAGATCACGCTCATGATGTCGTTGCGCGTTCTGCTGCGCGCGCCGATGGTGCTGGCCACGGCGTTCTTCCTCGCCTGGAGCATCCACTCCGAGCTGGCCATGGTGATGGCGGCGGCCACGCCGGTACTGGTGGTGGGGGTGGGGCTGATCCTGGTCACCGCCATCAGGCGCTTTTCGCTGGTGCAGGAGCGCATCGACGAGATGAACAGCGTGCTGCAGGAGAACCTCATCGGCCAGCGCGTGGTCAAGGCCTTTGTGCGGGCCGATTTCGAGACGTCCAAGTTCCAGCGCTCGAACGACAACCTGACGCGGGCCTTTGTCAGCGCCGTGAGCGTGATCATCCTCAACATGCCGCTGATGATGCTGGTGATGAACCTGGCCACGCTGGCGGTGTTGTGGCTGGGCGGGGAGCTGGTGCATGCGGGCGATCTGGGCACGGGGCAGTTGATCGGTTTTCTGGCTTATGTGTTCCTGATGCTGAACAGCATCATGATGATCTCGATGGTCTTTGCGATGTCGGCGCGAGCGCAGGCCAGCGGCAAGAGGGTGCTGGAGGTGCTGCAGACCGAGCCGGACATCGCGGACCGGCCGGAGGTGGCGGCCCTGGCGCAGAGCGCGAACCCCCATGCCGCGCCGCAGGTGACGCGCGGCAAGATCGAGTTCCGCGGGGTGGACTTTCAGTATCGCCGCGGCGGCACGGGCGAGATGGTGCTCTCCAACATCAGTTTCACCGCCGAAGCGGGGCAGACGGTGGCCCTGGTCGGGGGGACTGGCTCGGGCAAAACCACCCTGGTCAGCCTGATCCCGCGGCTGTACGACGTGTCGGGCGGGGCGGTGCTGGTCGACGGGGTGGACGTGCGGGACTATACGGTGGAGGCGCTGCGCGGCGCCATCGGCGTGGTGCTGCAGCGGAACACGCTCTTTTCCGGGACCATCCGCGAGAATCTGCTGTGGGGCCGCGCCGATGCCACGCAGCAGGAGATCGAGGCGGCCGCCAGGGACGCGCAGGCGCACGACTTTATTCTGTCTTTTCCCCAGGGCTATGACACGATGCTCGGGCAGGGCGGGGTGAACCTGTCGGGCGGACAGAAGCAGCGGCTGTGCATCGCGCGGGCGCTGCTGAAAAGGCCCCGGATCCTCATCCTGGACGACTCGACGAGCGCGGTAGACACGGCGACCGAGGCGCGCATCCGCGAGGCCTTTCGCCGCAACAGGGCCGATACCACGGTGCTGATCATTGCGCAGCGCATCAGCTCGGTGCGCGACGCGGACCAGATCATCGTCCTTGACGATGGCCGCGTGATCGGCATGGGCACGCACCAGGAGCTGCTGGCCACGAACCCGGTGTATCAGGAGATCAACCAGTCCCAGCAGGAAGGGGTGCTGGCCGAATGAGTGAGCGACCGACCATCCGCAAGATCGAACGGCCGATGCGCGGGCCGCCGGGCACAGGGGCCTATGAAAAGCCCAAGGATCCCGGGCGGGTACTGGGCCGGTTGCTGGGTTACTTGCAGCGCAAAAAGTGGGCGCTGTTGACGGTGATTGCACTGGTGCTGGTGAGCACGACGACGAATCTGACCGGCAACTATATGCTCAAGCCGCTGATCAACGACTATATCCTGCCGGGCGACTTTCGGGGACTGGCACAGCGGCTGGTGATCCTGCTCGGCATCTACCTGGTGGGTGTGGCGGCGTCCTATGGCCAGAGCCGCCTGATGGTCTATGTGGCGCAGAGCACGTCGAACACGCTGCGGCGGGACCTGTTTGTCAGGCTGCAGAGCCTGCCGTTGACCTACTTTGATGCGCATCCCCACGGCGAGCTGATGAGCCGCTTCACCAACGATATCGACAACGTGCAACTGGCCTTTGAGCAGAGCTTGGTGCAGCTCGTGTCTGGCAGCCTCAACCTGGTCGGGGCCGTGCTGCTGATGGGGCTGCTCAGCCCGCTGCTCCTGCTGGTGACGCTGACCATGCTCACGCTGATGTCGTTGCTGCTGAGCAAGCTCACCGGGCTCAGCCGCAGGTACTTTGAGCAGCAGCAGAAGCACCTCGGGGACCTCAACGGCTACATCGAAGAGCTGGTCGAAGGGCTCAAGGTGGTCAAGGTATTTGGCCACGAGCCGGCAGCCATTGTCGAGTTTCAGAAACGCAACGAGCAGTACCGTCAGGCGGCGCTCAAGGCCAATTTCTACGCTGGGGTGTCCTTCCCGGTGGTGGGCAATATGAGCCATATGTCCTACGCCGCGACGGCGGTGGCCGGAGGGCTGCTCGTGCTGGCTGGCCGGTTCGACGTCGGCTCGCTGGCGGCATACCTGCAGTACACGAGGCAGGTGGGCATGCCGGTGCAGTTCATCACCCAGCAGATGAATATGTTGCTGGCGGCGCTGGCCGGCGCGGAGCGCGTGTTTGAGGTGATGGACCAGGAGCCAGAAGTGGACGCGGGTGAGGTCGACCTGGTGGGGGTGCAGCGGCGCGATGACGGCTCCATCGAGGTCATGACCGATGGCGAGCATCCGACCCACTGGGCGTGGCGCTGCCCGCAGCCTGACGGCACGGTGCAGTACACCGAGCTCAAGGGCGACCTGCGCTTTCACGACGTGACCTTTGGCTATGCGGCCGGAACGCCGGTGCTGAAGGACATCTCGCTCTATGCCAAGCCGGGGCAAAAGATCGCTTTTGTGGGCTCGACCGGCGCCGGCAAGACCACGGTGACCAACCTGATCAATCGTTTCTACGAGGTCGATCAGGGGCAGATCACGTTTGACGGCATCGACATCCGGCGCATCCACAAGGACAGCCTGCGCGAGTCGATCGGTATGGTGCTGCAGGACACGCACCTGTTCACGGGCACGGTGATGGAGAACATCCGCTACGGGCGGCTCGACGCCACGGACCAGGAGTGCATCACCGCGGCGCACCAGGCCAATGCCCACTCGTTCATCAAACGTCTGCCGGAGGGGTTCGAGACAGAGATCACTGCTGACGGGGCCAACCTGTCGCAGGGGCAGAGGCAGTTGCTGGCCATTGCCCGCGCAGCGGCGGCCGATCCGCCGGTGCTGGTCCTGGACGAGGCCACCAGTTCGATCGATACGCGCACTGAGCGGTTGATCGAGAAGGGGCTGGACGCGCTGATGGCGGACCGGACGGTGTTTGTCATTGCGCACCGGTTGTCGACGGTGCGGAACGCCGACGCGATTATTGTGATTGAGAATGGCGAGATTATCGAGCGCGGCAGTCACGAGGATCTGCTGGCGCAGAAGGGGCGGTATTACCGGTTGTACACGGGGCAGTACGAGTTGGAGTAGGGGAGGGGAGAAGGTCGGCGTTGGTCACACTTCCGAAGTCTTGGAGACTTCGGAAGTCTAGTGGTCGTGTGAGCGCAGGCACCTTCGACCTGCCCCTACGGAGTGGTTGACAGGTGGCAGGGTTTGCCCTGGCGCGCAGGCAGGGGATGGGCGGGTCTGAGACCCGCCCCTACGGAGTGGTTGACAGGTCGTAGGGTTTGCCCTGGCGCGCAGGCAGGGGACGGGCGGGTCTGAGACCTGCCCCTACGGAGTGGTTGACAGTTCGCAGGGTTGGCCTTGGCGCACAGGCAGAAGACGGGCGGGTCTGAGACCCGCCCCTACAAAGTGGTTGACAGGTCGCAGGGTTTGCCCTGGCGCGCAGGCGCCTTCGGCCCGCCCCTGCGAGCTGGTTCGCAGGTCGGGAGAACGGACCGGTCGACGGAAGCAGGAGGGTAAGGATCATGACACAGGTGCTGCAGGTGAGCCAGGGGTTCATCGAGCGCTACCCGGGTGCGCACGGGGGAGCGTTGGTGCTGCGCGGGGCAGCGAATGCGGCAACCTCTGCGGCGCTGGATGAGGCGCGGCGAGAGGTGGAGGCAGAGCTCAGGGCCAGGTACGGCGGGCTGGACCGGGCGGCGCTCAAGGCGCTGCCCACGCTCGCGGCATACGATGCCTTCTATGGGAGCTTTGGCAAGAGCTATCACGTGCTCCTGCAGCTCGAGTCGGTGGTGCTCAAGGGCAAATCGGCGGGGCGCGGTGAGGCGCTGCTGCAGGCGATGTTCCTGGCCGAGCTGAAGAATCAACTGCTGACCGCGGGGCACGACCTGGCGACGGTTCGGCTGCCGGTGACCCTGGAAGTCGCCACGGGAGAGGAGAGCTACACCCTGCTCGGTGGCCAGCCAGCCACGCTCAAGGCGGGCGACATGTTCATGGGCGATGGCGAGGGCGTGATCTCGAGCGTGCTCTACGGGCCGGACGGCCGGACGAGAATGGGCCCGACAACACGGGACGCGCTGTACCTGGTCTATGCGCCGCGGGGGATCGCGGCGGAGGACGTGCGCCGGCACCTGGAGGACATTGCGGCGCTGGTACGGCTGGCGGCGCCGGCGGCGCAGGTCGAGTCGCTCCAAGTCGTACCGGAGAGGTGAGGAGCCGTCAGGCGACGATGGTAACGGGCGGGGCGGAGGTCGGCCGTCTGAGCCTTGGGGCGGTGCAACTATTCCTGGAACGCGCTGGCCGCGAGGGCACTGTGGTGGTCGGGCCTGGCCTGACCGATGGCTAGCTCTGCGCCTTCAGCGAGTTCATAAAGCTCTCCGGGGTAAGGATGGGAAAGCCGGCGTACTCACCCAGACTCAGCAGCATCAGGTCGGCCGTGACAAGGTAGTTGACATAGCCTTCGACGGCACAGCTCAGCAAGGTGTCGTATTGCGGGAAGCGGTCCAACACGCTGAGCTCGACGTTGCCGGGAACCACGTCGCTTTCCGAGAGGAGGGCAGCCAGGAACTGGTCGACCTGTTGACGGGTCAGCGCCAATTTGGCGCTGATGGGCGGGTGAGTGAGGATGTGGCGCAGCTCGTCGGCGAGGCAAACGCAGGTGACCTGGGTGAAGCGGCCCGCGAGCCAGGCGTCGATGACGTCATGGGCCGGGCCAAGCGGGTGCAGCAGGCCGTGGGCGAGCAGATGCGTGTCGATGACGGCTCTAATGGGCATTGGACAGGTCTCCATGGATCCGCAGGTACTCGGTGCGGGCTTCTTCGATGAGGGTGTCGAGTTCAGATTCGGAGAGCGACGCGCCGCGGCTGCGGATACCGGCCAGGGTGTCCTGCAGAGAGCGCTTGGCCAGCAGGCGCCGGGTGGATTCGAGGAGGCGAAGGTCATCGAGGCAAATGAGGGCAGCGACGGGCTGGCCGTTGCGTTCGATCACGTAGTGGTTTCCACCGAAAGCAACCTCGTCAAGGACTGTGCGGATCTGCTCACGCAGAGCCGACGTCGTGATGGTCTTGCTCATGTCTTGGCCTCCCTGCCAGCGCTGACCCGCCACGCAGATGAATTGGGGCAATTGTACACCCCGCCGGGCGGGGCGTCAAATGCACTGCTCTGACCGTATCAGGTTCGTGCTGTTGGTGTTGTGAGGCGTTGCCCTTGTCTGGTGGATTGACGTCAACCGCGGCCGCGGCAGCGCTTGACAGGGTGTCGCGCGTTGCTATGATTGAGCGGCGACGGCAAGAGCGGCGCTAACGGCGCGGGATGGTTTCCCTGCGCACACCAGGGCAACTGGCAGCCTCTGACCGAGTGGAGAAGGACAGGCAACGATGAACAGGATCGTGAGCTGGATGGTGCTGCTGGCGTTGATGACGGCCTGCGCCACGAGGCCGACGCCGACGGTGAGCGTGGCACCGACGCCAACGGCAGTGGCACCCAGCGCGGCAGCCACGGACACAGCCACCCCGAAAGCGAGCGGGCCGAGGGTCTTTCTGGGGACAGACGAGCTGGGCTATGTGCACACCTACTACATCGACCCGCTGCTGCAGAACCCGACGCCCAAGGCGGGGGAGTACGTTCTGGTGCGGCCGAGGCTGTTCAAGAACGGCAACTGGCGGGTAGGGGCAATGTCCATCCTGGTCGAGTGGCGCAAGAACGGTGAGCTGCAGAGCTGCCAGTTCATGCCGTTCTACCTGGCCGGGTGCAACATCAAGGCGGAAGGATTCGCGCCAGGGGTTTTTGTGCCGCTCACCATCACCATCGCCTTTGACGGGCAGGTGTTCACCGACTATGCGGGGTTCACGCCGCAGTAAGGTCGGAGCGCCTAGACGTTGAAACGGATCTCCAGGACGTCGCCGTCCTTGACGACATAATCGCGGCCTTCGAGTCGAAGGAGGCCGCGATTTTTCGCTTCGGCGAGGGACCCGGCGTCGACCAGGTCGTCATAACCGATGACCTCGGCGCGGATGAATCCGCGGGCCAGGTCGGTGTGGATGGTGCCGGCCGCGTCCACTGCTGTGCCGCCGCGGGCCATGGTCCAGGCGCGGACCTCATCGGGACCCACGGTAAAGAAGGACTGGACGCCGAGCAGGTCATAGGAGAGGCGGATCAGGCGGCGCAGGCTGGGCTCGGCGATGCCGTACTCGGACAGGAAGAGCTCGGCCGAGGCCTCGTCCATCTGAGCGATCTCGCGCTCCAGGCCGCCGCGCAGGGCGATGAGTGCCGAGTGGCGGTGGGGATATGTAAGAATCGTGGCGGGATCGAGCGTTCCCTGGTCGCCCACGTTGAGCACTACCAGCACCGGTTTGAGCGACAGAAAGCCAAAACCCCGCAGGCGCAGCAGGTCGGCTGGTGGGAGGTCGAGGTCGCGCAGGGGCGTCTCGGCCTCGAGAGCGGCCTTGAGCGGCGACAGGAGCTCCATCTCGGCGCGGGCGGCGTCGCCGAGGGTACCGGGGCGGGAGGCGTCGCGGGCGATACGCTCGATGCGGTGCTCGACCACCGCGAGGTCGGCCAGGAGCAGCTCGCTGTCGAGGTCGCGCAGGTCGCGTTGCGGGTTGACGCTGCCGCGGATGTGCGGCACGGCCTCGTCCTCAAAGGCGCGCACCACGTGCAGCAGCGCGTCGTTCACGGCGATGGCGTTGAGCAGGGCCGGGCTGAAGCCGCCGGCACGGTTCACGCCGGCATCGAGGCCGGCGATGTCGTTGTACTGCACCTGGGCGCGGGTGGTCTTGCGCGGCTGAAAGAGAGCGGACAGGCGGTCGACGCGCGGGTCCGGCACTTCGACCACCGCGGTCTGGGTCTCGAACTTGCCGCTCGAGAAGGGGCGGGTGACCACATCGCGGTGGGTCAGGGCGCCAAAGATGGTCGTTTTGGTACTGCCGGGCAGGCCGATGATACCGATTTGCATGAGTGACTCCTCCGGTCGTAGAGCACAGGAAACGGCGGCCAGTGGCCGCCGCACAAGTGCGGGAGTATAGGCGCATTTGGGCCGGGGTCAAATCGCAGGTGGACTGAGAGAGGCCAGGTGCGGGCAGTGGCTACCACTGTGCTCATTCTGCCGGGTGGGAGCAGCGGGTCCGGATGAAGAGCGCTGAAGCACTACCTTCGCAGTAGCTCAGAGACCTGCGGCAACTACAAACCGCTACTGGTTCGTGTCGCGGGCTCGGCCCGCCGGGCGGTTCTGGAACCAGCGCTACGTCGCGTTTGAGGCCGTGTCTGTGTATGGCGCCCCGTGGGCCTACTTGACGTGTGGCCCGTTCTGGCTAGAGTAGGGACAATCCACCGTGGCAAAAAGGAGGCGTGATGGCCGGCTTTTGTGGCAACTGCGGGAAACCTCAGCGCGAAGGGGAACGGTTCTGTCGCTACTGTGGCACGCCCTTTGCCACCGTCCAGCAGGCCAGCGCTCCTCCGGTGCTGGAGCAGCCTCAGCCTGAGGCTCCGGTGGCGCCTCTGCCCCCCGCGCCGGCACCTGCTGCGGAAGCCGCTCCCGCGGCCTCGCTCGAGTTCGGCGCTCCCACCGAGTCCCCGGTGGAGACACCCCCCGCAGGTACTGACGAACCTCTGGCCCGGCCCGCGCCCGACGTTTGGGCTCAGCCGATGCCGGTGCCGTCCCTGGCGGCCGCTGTTCCGCCCCTGACCGAGGCCCCCCAAGCCAAGAAGGCCAAAGGCAAGGCTCAAGCGAAACCGGCCCAGGGGGAGGGCAGGCGGCGGACCTCACCGCTGGCGGTGGGGCTGCTGGTACTGGCGGCGCTGGGCGCGTGCGTCGCTGGCGTCTGGTTCGGCGGCAAGGCGCTGCTCGGACGGCTGGGCCCCGGCAAGTACCTCCGGCCCACGGCAACCGCGGAGAGCGGCCAGGTTTTGACCATCGCCTCGGCTCGCCAAGTCATCGGGCCGGAGGGCGGCACGCTGGCGCTGGACACGGGAGTCAGGTTGGTCATCCCGGCCGGTGCGGTGAGCGGCCAGACCGAGGTGGTGGTCAAGCAGCTCGATGCCGCCCGGTTCGCCGACGAGACCAGAGAAGCGGTACTGCTGGACTGCACGGCCGGAGTGGCTACGTTCGACAAGCCGGTGGAGATCCACGTTCCACTGCCAGACTGGTTCACGCCGGAGATGGCCGACGCCGCCCAGAGCGGGGTGTGGAACCCGGAGACGGACGCGCTGGAGATCGAGCCGTCCACGGTGCAGATGGTCGACGGCAAGCCGGTGCTGGTGGTGCAGGCCAGCCATTTCTCCTGGCGCGTCGTGGAGTGGTTCAAGCAGAACTATGCCCTGCCGCCGAACGAGGCCGACACGCTGGAAGTGCCGTACTACAGCCAATCCGGCGGGTACTGCTGGGCGGCCACGCTGCAGATGCTGAACGAGTCAGCCAAACACTCCCTGACCAGCGAAGAGTTCAACATCATTGGCATGGTGGGCGTGGACGATACCGGGCTGGGAGCGCGTGCGGCAAGGCACCATCCCTCGATCCGCGCACTGGTACGGTCCGAGACCAACGAAGAGCCGGAGCGAATGCTCTGGTCTGTCGGAACCTACCCGGGGATGCTGACCTACATCCGCCGGCAGATTGCCTGCTTCAGGAGGCCGGTCGGCCTGATGTACGAGAAGCACGCCGTGCTGGTGGTGGGCTATGACGGAACCAAGTTCACGGTGCTGGACCCGCAGGGTCTCAAAGGAGATATCTACAAAGTGACCACCCTGCTCGGTCTGGGCATGACCGAGGGCGAGGAAAAAACGACCATCGTCGTGCCGGCGCTGCTGGCCGCTGACCGGCCGCTGGTGACGGTGAACATCAAGGACAAGGCGCTGACCTTTGTCAAGCCGGCCACGGCCACGCCGGGCGATCAGTTCGAGTTCCGCTGGGATTATACGGTAGCGAGGGGTTACTCGTGGTACAGTCTGAGGCAAAGTGCCGTGGTGGCGGTCATCCCGGCCGAGGTGAGCGAGCTCAAGATCGCCGTGGGCGGCGATAACGGAGTGGAGATCGCCAACTCGCACCTGAGGGCTGCGGTGGACGTGACGGTGCGGGTCGACATCTACAGCCACGGGCCGGGCAAGACGCATTTCAGCGATGCAGCTACGATGAGCCTGGCGGCGGGTGAGTTCAAGCCGCTCAAGGTCAGGGGCATTGCAGTGAGCGCCTTCCGCGACCCATCGCCGGGTCAGGTGGACTATACGCTCGAGATCCGCACTGTGGTGGGCGGCAAGACAGTGGACGAAGCGCGGGTGGATTTCGTGCTGGAACCGGGCGCCACGCCCACTCCCACGAGCACAGCCAAGACCGTACCCACCGAGACCGGCAAGCCAGAGCCCAGCGCGACGCCTGGCCCGGGCGAATGGGTGCTGCAGGCGATTGTGCCTTATGGCAAAGCAAGAGAGGACTCGCAGTGCTACTTTAACAACAGGATGTCCCTGGGCGACGGCTCGTTTGTGTCCAGCGGGTCGTGGACGGACGCCGGCGGGTGCGTATCGGGCAGCAGCGCCTCAGGGTCCATCCACTGCACGTGCACCTGGGGTGCGCCGCCATCGTACCTGAAGGTCGGCAGCACGCTGAGTATGGAGATGACGTGCCACTCGGAGGCACAGCAGACCGCGGGCTACAAGAACAGCGGCGCTCAGGGCTGGATCTGGTACACGCTCAATCCGCCGCCGGCCGACCTGAAAGCAAGCACCTACGGCTCGCGCAAGATCCTGGGCGACGTGCTGGCCACCGGCCCGTCGAACCAGTACCCCAAGACCGCCAGCAAGAGCGGCTCGGTTACGGTGCCGGGCGGCAGCGATGGTGACGTGCTGGCCATCGTGGTGCACGCGGCAGGGCAGGGCGGAGGCGGCGAGCTGGTCTACAAGTACGCTTACCACGGCAAGGATCCCGTGCCGCCGCGCGGCGTGCCGGCCGAAGGGCTGACGCCACAGGCGCCGGAGCCATCCGTCACACCGACGGTGGTGCCGAGCGCCACGCCGACGCAGACCCCTGAGCCCACCGCGACGCCCACTGCGGAGGAACCAGAGCCAGAGCCGCAGGTCACGCCGACGGAGGAGTACGGGGTCGGCGAGAGGGAAGTCTGGGCCGTCGACAGCATCTACCTGGTGTACAACGGCGCCGGAGTGCCGACCAAGTTCATGATCACGCGGCACTGGTTGATCACGCGCATTATCAATTATCACTGGAACGACGGTAAGGGAGCCGAGCCGGGCTGGATCGCCCTGCGCGCGGACAACGGGACGCTGTATGGCCCCTGGTGGGCGGTGGGGCAGGACGGATTCGGCGGAGTGCGCAACGCCTACTGGCTGGTCACGCCGGACACGGTGATCCCGGCGGGGATCTATACGGTGATCGATTCGGACCCGCTGACCTGGGCGCAGAATGAGGAGACGGAAGGTCGCGGCATAAGTCGTGGGTACGGGATACCGAGGAAGTAGAGAACAGGAGCCGTGCTCTAGCGCCAGTCATTGAGCCAGCGCACGGTGCCTGACCAGTCTTCAGTGGTAGTGGTGGACAGCAGTCGGTCGAGTGCCCTGATCAGCTCTGGCACGGTCCAGCTGCCTTGAAAGGCGAGCACGATACCGGAGTGCCCGGGATGAAGCAAGGCAAGGGCCTGAAAGTCACGCACGTTGAAGGTGAACAAGCAGCGACCCCGGGCAGTGGCCGCCAGGAGCTGTTCCTCGTCGGTGGCTGCGGCAGGCGCCCATTCGTTGGGCGTGCGGGTCACATCATGTCCTAGCTCAAGCAGGGCACGGTGCAGGGAGCGCCGTGAAGTGTCGGCGTCGAGGTGCAGGCGCGGCCTACTCATGTGCGAGTTCGGCGCTGCGCTCTGCCTCGATCCCCGCGTCGATCTCGGGACGGTGCGCTTCGTAGAACGCCAACGCCTCGCGTACCTGGGCTACGGTGACCCCATACTCTTTGGCTGTCTCGGCCGGTGCGATACCCTGCTGCGAATCCAGGACGATGGTCTGGACCCGAACACCGGAGCCGCGCAGCAACGGCGTGGGCATGCCGGAGGCTCCGCTGCGGTAGGTGACGCGCGGAAAGCGCGGATCGTCCAGTTGGGTGCTGAGGTTGCCCACCTTCTCGGCCACGGCCCAGAGAATGAACTGGTTGAGCGATATCCCCTGCCGCTGGGCCCAGTCCTGGGCTTTTTCTTTCAGCTCTGCAGGCAAGTTCAGCGCATATCGACCCATAGAGCAAATCCTCCTCTCGTATGACATCATATACCATATCACGCAAGATGTCAACGAGGATAAAAAAAGGGGCTGCCCGGGAGGGCCGCCCCCGTTTTTGGTTAGCCGAGGCCGCTTTCAGGCGACGACAAAGTAGCTGGCGGCCAATGCGATGAGGGCCTGACCGGCGTAGTAAAAGGCCAGGCTGATGCGGTGGTATGGCCACGCCTTCCAGAAGCGGTTGAGCGCCAGGATGCCGTCCGAGACGTAGAACAGCAGCGCTCCGGCGGCGACCAGCCAGGCCTGAGCGGCGGTGAACAGCGGGCTGGCCGCGGTCGAGACAGCGCGGCTGACCATCAGCGAGATGACCACGATATAGACCAGTACGGGGATGCGCATCTGGCCGAGGTTGGGCGCCATCAGCAGAAAGAGGCCCAGCCCGGCCGCGGCAAGGAGCGCGGTGGTGAGCAGGTCGCGCGAGGAAAAGCGCCCCAGCAGGCCAAAGACCAGGGCATAGACCACCTGAGCGATCAGGAACGAAACCAGCCCCAGGCGAAAGTACCTGGGGTCGTCCTGGAACATCAGCAGCACGTCGCCGCCAAAGGAAAAGAGCAGGCCCAGCAGCACGCCCCAGGTGTAGGTGGGGTTATGGGTCGGCTCGAGGAGCGAGAGCGCGGCCATCAGGATTACCAGCACTGTGCACAGCGGCTTGAGCAGGTAGATCTGCTTCTTGCGGAGGGCGAACTCGGCACGGATGAGCAGGAACACCAGCACGACCAGCGGTGGTACGAGGAAGAGGGCCAGTTTCATCTCACCACTCCTTGCGCCAGTTGGCGCCGTGATGGAGCCGGTCTGTGGGGGCCACAGCGCGCGTGCCGGAGGTCAGGCGGCGGGCGCGGCGGCGACGGGCTCGCTTGCAGGCAAGTATAGCGAGCGCCGCTACCAGCTCCAAACGCCGCCGCTCAGCGATTCTGTCGGGCAGGCCTCAGGCCGCTAGCGCCTCCGTGCGAGCACAGGCAGGTAGAGGTGCCGCTGGCCGACCCACACGTCGATGCTGGCGGTGCCCACCTGATCGCTCGCGTCGACGGCGCTGAGGGTGATGTGGTGCGGGCCGGGCGAGAGCGCTGGCACGGCGATGTCGTCACCCTGGCCCAGCACGCCGTCACGGTCGGAGGCCCAGGTGAGGGCTTCGCCGTGCAGAGGGCCGTCTTCCGGATCGGTGGCCAGGCCGCTGAAGGACAGGGGCGCTCCGGCGGGCAGGGTGGCGCCATTCCCGGGGCCGAGCACCCAGGCCCGCGGCGGCTTGAAGCCAACGCGGAACGGCTTGTCGCTCGTGTCGCTGGTTGTGTTCACGCCGTCGCTGACGCGCACCTGGATCAGGGCGTTCGTGCTGCCGGGCAGGTCGCCAGCCTGCACCACGCACGTGCCGCCCTTGACGCCGAGCGCCACGGGCAGCCAGGACTCACCGCCGTCAGCGGAGTAGAGCACGTTGGCCACCAGCGGGTCGCCGTCGAGGTCGAAAGACGTCCAGGAGACGGTGTGAGCGCCAGCGTCGTCCCAGGACTCGCCGCCGTTAGGGCTGAGCAGGGTAACGGACGGTTTGTGCGCGCTCACCGTAACCGTGGTCAGGATCAGGTCGCCGTGGCGAATCACGATCCGCGCCGTGCTGGGGTGGAAGGGGACGATTTCGTGGAAGCGGTCGTCGGTGTGGCGCAAGGCCTCACCGGAGGCGACGGGATCAAAGCGGCGCACAACGAGCAGCGAACCCCCGCTGTTTTGCAGCTCGATGCTGTAAGGCCCTTCACCGGGATAGTTATACTCACCCGCGGGATAATCCTGTTGCCAGAAAGGACGCAGGGCAACCGCGTCGCCAGTGATCTGCCCTGAGGCAATAAGGTAGGGTGCCGACGCGGCTGCGTCGGCAGCGGTCTCCTGGAGCGCTGCCGAGTTCATGCCGCACAGGCCGCCCCACAGACCCCAGTAGGTGTAGGGCGAGATCCAGGGGGGGCTGCAGTAGGACATAAAGTCAGGCGTGTTGGGTCCAAAGACGGTGGAAGAAGACCAGCGCACGCCCACCTGGCCGATGATGGCGCCGGGGTTGGTGCTGTTGGGCCAGCCCGAGTCGGGCGGGGCCTTTCCCAACCCGCACGGGGCATGCGCTCGCCCCAGAGTATGGCCTACCTCGTGCGCCAGGGTCTCTCCGGCGTCGCTGGCCAGGATGCCGCAGGAGCCATTGCCAGAGCCAGAGGAGCAGCCGAGGTTGCAGCCACCGGTGGGAGCGCAATGAGGGACGCTCTGGTTTAGCAGGCCGTACACAAAGGCATGGGCCGGGCGGTTGGACCAGTTGTCATAGAAATCGTTCATATCGCTGGCCAGGTCACCCCACGCGGAGCTGCAGACACCCGGCTTGGAGCTGGCAGCGGCATAGTTGCGCGTGGCCTCAAAGGCGCCGCTGGCAGGCGTCCAGACATTCAGAGTGCTCATCGGGTAGACGTCTTTGAAGTAGGAAAGCATGTTGGTCACGAGCGTGCTGTTGAGACTGACCGTGATCCCGCCGGAGGTCACGGCTACCAGTCCGAGGTTGACCGCGGAGCAGCTGCCGCACTTGACCGAGTCCATCAAGTAGTTGTTGCTGTAGTTGGTCTCGGGAACCACCTGGCCGGGGTTCACCTCGGCGCGGAGGTAGAGCTTGCCATGGGTGAGCCAGGTCGAGGGGATGAGAAAGTTGAAGGTAGAGCCGAGAACGAGCCGCATGTTCGCCACCGACGTGCTGGTAACGGCGTAGGTGGCCGGGCCGAACGTCAAGGGCGAGCCGGGCAAGGATGTTCCGTTATAGGTGCCGTACCAGCCGTAGAGGCGGACCACCAGGTCGGAAAGCGACGTGACCGGAGGTGAGACGCCGACATAGACTCGCGCCCGGGTCAGCTTACCGCTGACCAGGGCCACCGAGTTGGAGAGGTCCTGGATGCCCTGGGTGACCTCCAGCTCCTGAATGGTCAGATCCACCACGCCAGCCATACTCACCTCGAGGTGGTAGGGCTGGGTGCTGTGGTAGGCGGAGCCGCTGCCGGAGGGCGCGCCGTAGACGCGGACACGCCAGTTGGACGGAAAGCCGCCTAGGGGCACCCACGACGAGCTGGTCGTCCAGGTGAGGGTTTTGTTAGCGGTGCCAGAGGTGGTGAGGCTCTTCTTCAGGGTCCCGTCCGAGTCATACAGCTCGAGGCGGTAATCGGCGGGGAGGTTGGTCAGCTTGATGCTGACAGTGGTGGTCTGGCCGCGGGGCATGGAGAACTGCCACCAGTCCTCATCGCCCTGCGGACAGATATAGTCCGAGTAGACGTACTGAGTGCCGGCAGCGGGCAGGCTGGTCGAGATGACCGTCGCCGCGTCAAAGGTCGGGCCGCCCTGGTCGGAGATGCAGGTGTTCACGCGCAGGCGGTAGGGGTACGACTTGCTCCAGTCCGAGGCGTACTTGCCCGTGACCAGGACGACCCAGTCACCCGAGACGTAGGCATAGTACTCGATACTGTCCTCCACTCCAGCGGGGTTGAGCGACTTGGCCAGGACCGCGCCGCCGGCCGGCGGATAGAGGTAGAGGTCCGTGTCGATGTTGGTCAGCCAGTGGTTCAGGGTAATGCTGATCCATTGGCCCGAATCCACGTGGAACCTCCAGTAGTCCCAGTCGCCGCTGGGGCAGATGTACTCTTCGGTGTAGCTGATGTTGCCGCTGGGCAGGAGCGAGGCGGCGGAAAAGGTATTGCCCGCGGCATCGGCGTGCAGGCACACCGGTGTGGGCGTGATGGTCGGCGTGAGGGTCGGGATCGAGGTAGGCGTGGGGAAGAGGACCGGCGAGCGCACCTCGAGGTGCAGGCCCGGGCAGAAACCCGAGTAGACTCCGGCCTCAAACACGCGCTGCCAGAAGGCAGCTTCGGGTCCTCGCAGCTCCAGGCCGTTGTTGGGCAGGTCGCCGTTTGCCCAGCGCTGCACCAGGTCGCGGATGTTCCACTGGACGACCGTGCCCGGGGTCGAGCCGACATTGGTGATGGCCATCATGTCCGGCAGGACGTTCGGCTGCGAGGCCCAGGTGACGCCCATCTCGTTCCACGGGTCGCCGACGGCGTAGAGCGGCACCTGCACGGTAGACACTCCGCTCGCAGACTGGAGTCCCAGGGCGAGGAGGGCTGAATCGATGACGGTGCCCGGCGGGAGGAAGTCGAGCGCAAAGCGCACCAGGCCGTAGCGGTGGCCGATGGGCTCGTTCTGACCGGCGCCAAAGCCCACGGCAAAGGTGGAGGCGCCGCCATAGTTGGTGCCCGGTTGGAGTTCGTTGATCCACGTTTCGGCGCGCGCGCACAGGTCGAGGACCACGGGTGAGCCGGGTGGTGTGGTGAGAGTAGGTGTGGGCGTGGCGCCGCCCGCGCCGCAGCCAAAGAGGGACACGTCATCCAGGCGGAAGGTGGTAGGAGCACGGGCATCGGTGAACACCTGAAACACCAGGGTGATGGACTGACCGAGGTAGCCGGACAGGTCCACCGATTGCGAGTGCCACTGACCGAGCGGGGCCGTGGCATCCCACTCGCCGAGCAGGTCCTCGCCTCCCGTGCGGCGGACGAGCAGGCGCAGCCGGTCGCGCGGCTGCTCGTATTCGCTCTCGGCGAGCCACCAGAAGGTGAGGGGCACAGAGCCGAACCGCGATGAGATAGAGGCGACTTGCGCGAGCTCGACCACGGCGCTGTCCGTACCGGCCAGCCACGCGGCGAACTCGCTCTCGCGGCCAGGACCGATCCAGGCTGGTCCGCTGACTTCCCAGGCGGCGAAGGAACCGGTTTCAAAGCCCCCGTTCCCCAGCAGTTGGCGGCAGGCGGACTGCGTCGCGGTGGGGGTAGCCGAGGCCCAGGAGGTGTTCGTTTGTGTAGCAGTAGGGAGCACGGGCGTGGCGGTGTCCGGAGGCAGGATCCAGAAGCGGTTGTTGTTGAGGATCTTGCCGTCGTAGGAATAGGCGTAGCGGATCGTGACGTCGTCCAGACACTCGCCACCGACTGACTGGCAGCCGCCTGCGGTATAAAAGCGAGGCACGATGACGTAGATACGGTAGAACTCGGACACGTACCCGGTTACGGTGAACTGGAACCAGCCAGCCTCATTGGTGGTGGTCGCGGCGACTTCCACGCCGGCATAGTCCTTGCTGTTGGAACCATAGAGCTTGAGTCTCACTCCGGCCGCCGGCAGGCTGTCGGGCGGCTGGAGCGGCTTGACACCCTCCAGAACGCGTCCGGAGAAGGTGTAGGGTGGAGCCGCGGCGGCAAGCGGCGGTTGTGCGGTAGACTGAGGCGCAGAGGTGAGGAGCAGGGCCGCGAGGAGAAGGACCAGCCACGCGAGAGTCGCGCGCAACCGTGCCATTTTGGCCTCCCGAAGCAAGCAGAGCCGTAGCCGGGCAGAGTGGGTTGAGCGGCGTTGGTGGGGCGCGTCCAGTGCTGGCCGCGGCGATGGTTGGGGCAGATTGCCCAATGCGTACTATAGGCAGCCCGGGCGGGGCGTCAAGTGCAGGATATGGCCGATGGCCAGCGGTTTGACCAAGGCAACGGGGCGCATATGATAGGTACACGGGTGCGGGCAACGACCAGCGATCGCCAGGAGGAAGCGTTCAGATGAAGACCACACGGCCGGTCTATCGGACCATCGACGAGTACATCGCCGGGTACCCGCCCGAGGTGCAGGAGATCCTGCAGAAGGTGCGGCGGGTCATCCACGAGGCCGCGCCAGAGGCCACCGAAGCCATCAAGTACGGCATTCCCACCTTTGTGTTCGGGGGCAACCTGGTGCACTTTGGGGCCTTCAAGGAGCACTTGGGGTTCTTTCCCACGCCGTCGGGCATCGAGGCGTTCCACGACGAGCTGGCCAAATACGCCCAGTCCAAGGGCACCATTCGTTTTCCCTACAATCAGCCCATCCCCTACGACCTGATCACGCGCGTGGTGAAGGGGAGGGTCAAAGAAGTCACCGAGAAGGCACAGGCCAGGTCCAAAGGAAAGAAGGCGGCCAGATGAGCAACGGAGCGAGGTGGGCCAGCCGGGGTTATCGCGATGACCAGGACTTGAGGCAGATGTTAGAGCTGATTCAGACCGGCCGGGCAGCCACAGGAGACTGGCAGTACTGGCACGTGGGCGAGCTGTTGTACATGTTCTACCAGGTGGATCGACACCTGGTGCCGGGCGAGCATATCCGTGTCTGGCACACGCCGCGGGGCGCGTTGATCGGCTATGCGTTCCTGGGCGTGGATCCCCTGTTCGACTGGCAGGTGGCCCACGGCTGGCTGCGCTGCGGCATCGAGGAGGAAGCGCTGGAGTGGGCGCAGGCCAGACTGGATGCGCTGCACGCGGCGGCGCCCGAGCGCTGGAAGGACCACCTGACCTGCCTGGCCCGGCTGGACGATGCCGAACGGGTGGGGTTTCTGGAGCGAGGCGGGTTCGTTCCGGGCAAGTACGTGGAGGTCAACCACATTCGGCCGCTGACGGATCCGATTGTGGACGTGCCTGTGCCGGACGGGTACGAGGTCCGGGCGGTGGCCGGGCGTCACGAGTTCGATGAACGGTCCGCGGTGGACCACGCCGTGTGGGGCCAGTGGCAGCCGGGCAAGCTGTCGGGGCAGGACTATCTGCGCCTGACTCAGTTGCCTGGATACGATGGCCGGCTGGACATTGTGGCGGTAGGGCCGGAGGGCCGCATCGCCGCCTACGTGAATGGCTGGAACGACGTGGTCAACCGCATCGGTGATTTCGGGCCGGTGGGCACGCGCGCCGAGTACCGCCAGCGGGGACTGGGGAAAGCGGTGCTGACCGAGTGCCTGCGGCAGATGGAGGCCTGCGGGATGGAGCGGGTGTGCGTGTCGACCGGCGAGAACAACACCGCCGCCCGGCGGCTGTACGAGTCGGTGGGCTTTCGCGTGGTCAATCGGACGGGTGAGTTTGAGCGCACGAACAGAAGCGTCGAAACTGAAGAATAGTGCGAACAGGCTGGGTGTGGACCTCGAGCGCTTGCCAGAGCTGCTGCGGGAGACGGTCGGTCCGCGCGCCCGAGTAGCCGCCATCGAAAGCCTGAAGTGGCGGCAGGACTATACCGTGCTGCTGGTGAACGTAGAACAGCCCGAGACACGGGTCGTGGTCGAGCTGGCCGGACCGAAGGCGGAGCTGGCCTGTCCATTTGAGCGTACGGCCCAGCTGCATCGGCTCGTCGCTTCGCGCACCGGCCTCGACATGCCCGAGATCCTGGGGGTCGATACCTCGTACGGGAGGTACCCCTGGCGCTACCTGGTCAAGACCCACATCGCGGGGGTCGAATGGGTCCAAGTTCGCCAGCAAATGAGCGCGCGAGAGCGTGCTCACGCCTTTTGGCAGCTGGGCCACGTTTTGGCGGAGCTACACTACATTCACTTCGACAGCTTTGGTGAGCTCACTGCAGACGCCGAGGTGGAGCACGGCCAGAGCTGTCTCGAGGCACTGCAGGCCAGAAGCAGGGAGAGGATTCGCCCTCCGGTGATGCGGGAGAGGTTCCTGGAGCTGCTGGAGCAACGCAGCGCATGGTTCGAGGGGGTCAAGCGGTCGTGCCTCACTCACGAGGACCTCCACCAGCACAACCTCATCTTTGACCATCAGTGCGACGCCTGGCGGCTAGCGACGATCCTTGGTTTCGACAAGGGCTGGGCGGGCCACGGCGAGTCGGACCTGGCGCGGCTGGCCCTGTGGCGCGGCATGAGCCACCCGCTGCTATGGAAAGCCTATCACGGGGTTGAAAGGCCAGAGCCGGGTTGGCGGGAGCGTCGACCGGTCTACCAGCTCCTGTGGTGCCTGGAGTACGCGCGCGAGACGCCGGTCCATCTGGCCGATACCAGCCAGCTCTGCCAGCAGCTCGGGGTACGGTTCGAGCGGTTCGAGTAGGGTCCCCGGTCAGGCTGCCGGCAGCCCCTTGAGTGCCTGTCTCTTGAGCAGGATACGCCGGCCGAGCCAGGCCAGCAGGAATGCGTCGACGGCGAAAAAGTACCCCGCCAGGATGTCGATCACCCAGTGGTGCCCCAGGTAGACGGTCGAGAAGGACACCACGCCTACCCACAGCAGCACCCACCACGCCTTGCTGCCCCACGCGCCGAGGCTCACCAGGGCGATATAAGCGATATACGCGCAGTGCAGGGAAGGCATGGCCGCGACGGGATTGGGGCTGCCGACCTCGATGGCCAGGGGCATCGCGAAGCGGGCCAGGGTAACGGGCTGGTCAAGCATGTAGCCATAGCGGGTGGCCCACCAGGGAGGAGCGGCGGGAAAGAGGAGGAAGGCGACAAAGCCAGTGTAGGACATGATGATCAGGCCGGCCATAAAGGGCCAGTACCAATCGTGGCGCCGGTACCAGAGGACGATGCCCAGGAGCACCGGATAGACAAAGTGGCCCATATAGGCCACATTGAGAATGGGATCGAGAAGGCGGGTGAGGGCGGGAGAGGTGAGGTTGGCCTGGACCCAGGCCGCAGGGATTAGGCCATTGAACAGCGCCTTTTCCCAGGCGATGAGGTCGGTGACGTGGATGTCCATCGGCGTCAAGTCGTCGGCAAAGCCACGCAGGAACTGGTAGGTGATGAGCAGAAGGAGAAATGGCATCAACGCGGCCAGCAGACGGCGCTCCCTGCCGCGCCAGATCAGGAGCAGCACGACCAGGACCACGATCCACTCGATGGTAGGGAAGAAACCCTGCGCCATCAGCAGTACGCTGAGCACTGCCAGAAAAGTGACCTGAATGACCAACACAGTGCCACCCAGGCCGGACCGCTGCTCCTCGTTTGAAGGTGTGGGTAGAGTCATTGGATTCCTTAAGGTAACAGGTTGGTTACAGTACAGATGCCATTATAGCACAGGTCAAGGAGCCTGGCGGCGGCGGTAGAGGGTGGCCGGGCCGAAGGTGCGCTCGGGAAGGTAGTTCCCCTGAAGGGCGGCCTCGAAGCGTCCCTCCGGGTCGAGTGAGGTAATGGGCGCGTCCAGGGCGAGGACGTAGGTGGGCGTGCGCGAGGCCACGGCAGCGACGATTTCGTCGTAGGCGCCGGGCAGGGAGACCACGTAGGCGTAGAAGAGGTAGGGGACGGACGCGCGGCGGCGGGCGAGATGATAGATGTCGGCCTCGGAAAAGGCAACGTAGATGGTCCCGTGCTCTTCGGTGTGGGCGCGGATGTAGTCTGCTGCTGCGGTGGCGATCTGGTATCCCGGGCGGTGGTAGAGCGCCCAGTCGCCTTCCAGCGGGGGGAGTAGGGCGAAGCGGGCCAGCGCAACTGCCGGGAGCACCAACACTGCCGCCGCCAGCAGGCGAGAGACGGCACGCCCTTTGCTCCACAGCATCAAGAGGCCCAGCGAACCGGCGAGGCACAGGGCCGGCATGAGCTGGATCCAGTAGTGCCAGTACCAGTGTCCACTGACGCTCATGCCCAGGAGACAGGTGCCGAGCCACAGCCAGAGAAAGAGAGAGCGCCGCCGTGGGAGAACAGACAGAGAGGGGAGGAGGGCGACCAGGGGCAGCCAGGCCACAGCCGTGCTCGACCAGCCGTACAGTGCGGCGATCAGAGGGCTGCCGTAGGGCTGAAAGAGGCCTCCCGAGCGCACGCCGAGCATGTTGTACAGGTAGTTCGACCAACCGGCTGACCACACGCCGTGGAGCACCAGCACAGCCAGCACCAGCCCGGCGCCCGCGGCCAGCCGCAGGGCCGACCGCCAGCCGGAGCGCATGCAGAGGAGCCAGGCGGCGGCGAGAAGGAGGGCGCTCCCCCCGGACGCCTTGCAGGAGATGGCCAGCCCTGCGGTGAGTCCGGCCCAGAACCAACGGCCATCGAGCAGGGCCAGAGCCGAGAGGGTCAGAGGCAGGACCAGAAAGGTCTCGGCGTTCGCGGTGAATCCCTCGATGGCGGGCAGAGAGGAGTACAGGGCGTACAGCAGCGCCGCCGGCAAGGCGTAACGCTCGCCGAGCAGACGACGCGCGCAGCCAGCGACGGCGAGGGTGGTGGCCGCGACCCACAGCGCGCCCCACAGGCGGATGGCCCAGGTGGCTCCGCCAAGCAAGACCACGGGCACCCAGTAGGACACGAAGAGCCCCTGGGGCCGCTCAACCCCGAGAAGATTGACATACAGCGGGTAGCCTCGCACCCACCAGTAGACATCGTAGGCGTAGCTGCCCTCATCGGAGATAAGGGGCCAGGAGAAGAAGGGCACCCGCAGCAGCAGGGCCAACGCGGCAGGAATCAGCGGGCTGTTGCGCCATCGAGTGAGCAAGCGAGCACCTCCGCGGCGCATTGTACCACAGGGCCGCACGGGCCGTTAACCGCTGGCGAGGGCAGGCACGCAGTTGGCTCTGGCGGCGACCAGCCCTAGAATGGGCTGCCCGCGATAGGCGGGCGACGGCAGATCAAGACAGATAGGAGCTGCGATGAGTCACGATTTCCTCGCCCTCTCGCTGCCGCTGCCTTTCGGTATGGGCAGCGTCAACTGCTACCTGGTGCACAATGACAAGGGATTCTATCTGGTCGACAGCGGAGCGCCCAATGCCACCGCCAGGCTGCAGAAGGAGCTGGGACTGGCGGGGTGCGGACCGGGCGAGCTCAGGCTCATTGTGCTGACCCACGGCGATTTCGACCATATCGGCAGCGCAGCGCGGATACGGGCCCGCTTTGGCGCGCCCATCGCTATGCACCGTGCTGACGCCGGCATGGCCGAGAGGGCCGATATGCTGGCCAGCCGCAAGTCGGGCAGCAAAATGATGGCCAGGATCGTGCCGCTGCTGTTTGGCTTTGGCCAGGACAGGCTCTTTAGCCCGGACGTGCTCCTGGAGGACGGCTCGGACCTCACACCCTACGGCTGGCAGGCGAGGGTGGTGGCGCTGCCGGGGCATTCTGGCGGCTCAATCGGGGTGGTCACGGCAGAAGGAAACCTGTTCTGCGGCGACCTGTTCGAGAACACCACGGTGCCGGCCATGGGCTCGATCGTGGATGATCGGCCGGCGATGCTGGCCAGCGTGCAGAAGGAAGGGCCTGGGCATCCAGCGGGTCTATCCGGGACACGGCGAGTCTTTTGCGTTTGGGGAGCTTGGCCCCGGGGAGGAGTGATGGATCATCGCGAGGTGGGCCGCTACTGGAACGAGAACGCCGAGGTGTGGACCAGGCTGTCGCGGCAGGGGTACGATACCTACCGTGATCACCTGAACACGCCGGCGTTCCTGGCCATGCTGCCGGAGGTGCGGGGCAGGAACGGGCTGGACATTGGCTGTGGGGAGGGATATAACACGCGGCAGCTCGCCCGGCGCGTGGCCAGGATGACCGCCATCGATGTTGCCGAGGTGTTCATCGGGCACGCCAGGGCCGAGGAGGAGCGGGAGCCGCTGGGCATCGAGTATCAGGTAGCCAGCGCCGTGGCGCTGCCCTTTGGCGACGCGTCGTTCGATTTCTGCACCGGGTTCATGAGTTTCATGGACATCCCCGAGACCAAGTTGGTGGTGCGCGAGGCCTACCGGGTGCTCAAGCCGGGCGGATTCCTGCAGTTTTCGATCACTCACCCCTGCTTCAACACGCCCGGGAGGCGCAACCTGCGCGATGAAAACGGGCGGACCTATGCCTTTGAGATTGGCGATTACTTTGGCACGGAGGACGCGGTTATTCAGGAGTGGACCTTTAGCGCCGCGCCGAAGGATATCCGTGACAGCGTGCGCCCCTTCCGGGTTCCGGCGTTCAATCGCACGCTCAGCCAGTGGTTCAACCTGCTGCTGGGCACGGGGTTCGTGCTGGAGCAGGTGGAAGAACCCCGACCGAGCGACGAGGTGGTGGCGCAGCATCCCAACCTGCAGGACGCGCAGGTGGTGCCGTACTTTCTATTGCTGCGGGTGAGCAAGCCGGCTTGGCCGCAAACGGTCGGGGGTGGCATTGACAGCGGCGGCGCCGTGCGTATGATGAGCGGCAGACGATCGTGGCACAGGAGGCAGCGTCGCTCCGCCATCGCAGCCCAGAGCCTCCGGGAGGGTGTGCGATGCGGGCCGAGTCTCTGGAAATCCTCAGACAGTATGCGTTCTTGACCAGTCTGCTGGCCGGCTTTGCGCCCACGGCGGCCAGCGAGTTGGTTGGGTTGGGCACGAGGGCCAGGCTGGCCACCGTTGCCATCGCTCTGTTCCTGCTTTCCCCTCTGCTGTCAGTGGTATACACCTGCCTGTCGGTGATGGTGCTGGCCAGGCTGCTCGCGCCGCCCGGCTACCTCTCGGCGAGCGAAGAGTGGGTGACGCACCTGCTGGGGGGAGCGGCGTGCTGTCCCTTGTTGGTGGGGTGGCTGAGGTCGCGGGCGCTGAGGGCGTTCTCCACGCTGACGGCTGGCCGGTCGCTGTATCTGCTGGTCTATCTGATGTGGACCAGCGGCATGTGAGTGAGTCGCTGTGGGGGCCAAAGAACCGATTACGGGGAGTACGGTGAAAGAAATCCAAGTTAGAGAACAGACAGACAGGCTGCCCCTGAGGGGCGAGAGTGAAGCGTTCCAGACGCTGGGCGAGCTGCGGGAGCTGATGTCGCAATGCACCGCCAGCGGTGATGCCGACCGCTTGTGGAAGGCGGTGCGAGAGCCGGGGCAGATGCCGCTCCTCTTTGGCGACACAGTGGCGGTGTTCTTCTACCGCGGGACGGCCACGAGCGTCGAGGCGCGGGGTGACTTTGAGCTACGCTACCGCCGTCTGGGGCGTACGGACGTGTGGTGGGCGCAGGGCGAATTTGAGCCGGACGCGCGGGTAGAGTACCGGCAGCGGCTGGGGGCCCGGCGCTGGCAGCTCGACCCGCTCAATCCGCTGGTGGAAACGGGCGGCATGGGCTCGGAATCGGTGGTGATGATGCCGGGCTATGTACCTCCGCCCTGGACCCAGTTGCCCCGGCCGGCGGTCAGAGGGCGCCTGGGCAGGAACATCACGCTGGCCAGTCAAAGCCTGGGCTATGACGTGAACGTGCGCATTTACCGCCCGCACGGCTACGAGATGCTGCACGCTCTGCCGAGCATCTATGTGGTCGACGGGCAGGAGTATGCCGACCCGCAGATGGGGGCGATGGTCCAGGCACTGGACTATCTCATCGCCGGGGGGCGCGTCGAGCCGGTGATTGCCGTGTTCATCGATGCGCGCGACCCGCACACGGGCAGGAACCGGCGCGAGGAGGAGTTTCGGCGGCGGCGGCTGGACGACAACCCCCTGGGCGAGTTCATCGGCGAGGAGCTGGTGCCGCTGGTGGACAAGAAGTGGCGGACGAAAGCGTCGGCCGGGTCGCGGGCGCTGGCCGGGTTCTCGTTTGGCGGGATGTTCGCCGCCCATATGGGGCTGGCCTATCCTGATGTGTTCGGCAAGGTAGCGATTCAATCGCCCTACATCGTACGGCGCTGGGTGCTGGACACGTACCGGCTGGCCGAACGTCGGCCGTTGGAGATCTTCCTGAGCCACGGCACCTACGATGAGGGTGCGTCGTCGCTGCGGCTGAGGGAGATCCTGGTGGCGCGCGGATACCGGGTGCGCTATGTGGAGCGTCACGAGGGGCACTCGTTTGGCATGGTGCGCAGCCAACTGGGTGACCTGCTGACCTGCTTTTTCGGGCGGGGCTGAGCGGCGTTCACCGACGGCAGCGACAAACGCACACGAGAACAGAGGGGGGCGAAGGCCCCCCTCTGCGTTTGATGCCGTCCCGCTGCCGCGCCGCGCGCTCAGCTCAGGATCAGGGAGCAACGCCGCGCTGGCGGTAGACCTTCTGGATGCGCGACAGGGCCACGATGTAGCAGGCGGTGCGCCAGTCGGTCGAGTAGGCCTTGGCGGCATCGCGCACGGCCTGGTAGCCGGCGGTCATCCGCTTGAGCAGCTTGCTGTCGACCTCTTCCAGGTCCCAGTACTCGCTCTGCTTGTTCTGCAACCACTCAAAGTAGCTCACCGCCACGCCGCCGGCGTTGGTCAGCACGTCGGGCAGGAGCGGGATGCCCTTTTCGCAGAGGTAGGCGTGGCCTTCACCGTCAGTGGGGCCGTTGGCGGCTTCGGCCACGAGTTTGACGTTCAGGAGCGGCGCGGTCTCGGCGGTGATCTGGTTCTCCATTGCCGCCGGGATAAAGATGTCCGCTTTGGTGCTGAGATAGGTCCGGAAGTCAATGGGGTTGAGTCCCGGGAAGCCGTTGACCAGGCCGCCGTGAGTCCTGGTAAAGTCGGTCAGCCCGTCGGGGTCAATGCCGTTGGGATTGTTGAAACAGCCCGAGATGTCGGCCACGGCCACGAGGCGGGCGCCGGCGGCTTTCATCAGGCGGGCCGTCCAGGAGCCGACGTTGCCAAAGCCCTGCACAAAGTAGGTGGCGCCGCGGAGGTCCAGGCCGTTGTCGCGCGCCCACTGCTGGATGACGAAGAGCACGCCCTGGCCGGTGGCCTTGTCGCGGCCGACGCTGCCGCCGCACTCGATGGGCTTGCCCGTCACCACGTGGATGTTGCGGTTGCGTTCCTGGGGCGGGCGGGTGGTGAGGTAGGTGTCGAGCAGCCAGGCCATAATCTGGGCGTTGGTGTTGACATCCGGCGCGGGAATGTCGTACTCGGGGCCGATGTTCTCGCCCAGGGCCAGCGTGAAGCGGCGCGTGATGCGCTCGAGCTCGGCGGCGGAATAGCGGGTCGGGTCGAGCTGAATGCCGCCCTTGGCGCCGCCAAAGGGGATACCCAGGATGGCCGTTTTCCAGGTCATCCATGTAGCCAGAGAGCGCACCTCGTCGAGGTCGACAGCGGGGTGGAAGCGCAGCCCGCCCTTGTAGGGTCCCAGGGCGTTGTTGTGCTGCACGCGGTAGCCAGTGAACAGCTCCACGTGACCGTTATCCATACGAGCAGGAAAGTTGACGATGATCTCGCTGGCCGGCTTGGACAGGATCGTGCGCACGTCCGGATCAAGGGACATCAGGTCCGCGGCCTTGTTGTATTGACGCGTTACGTTCTCATAGGTACTGACTTTGGTGCTCACCTTGCATTGCCTCCTCGCAACCTGTTGTTGCGGGCCGCTTTCGGGCCCGCTCGTGCACACAAAAAGGCAGCGGTCCCAGCCCTGATGTGGCCGCTGCCTGTGGTGACGCAGGGAAAGATGGGGGCCACGCTGCCACGTCCCGGGCGTTGTGCGCTACTCTTTGCCTTGTGTGGACGGCCCCAGTTTAGTCCAAGAACGCCCGGGCGTCAAACACAGTGAATCGGGCGTGCTACTGGCGCCCGATCTCGTCCAGCACGGTATTGAGATAGGAAAGGTCGGCCACGTCCTCTGGCTTGATTCCTGCGGGCACAAGCTGGCCGTCGATGAGCATGCTCAGGGTGTACCGGACGTTCTGTTCGGTCAGGCCGCCGTTGGGCGACCACATATGGATCTTGAGGTAGGCGTCGGCCCAGTCGCGCGCCCGGGCTGGTTCAATGGAGAGGTACTTGACGATATTGTCGGCCAGGAGCTGCGGGTCGGCAATGACGGCGCGCTGGGCCTCGAGCAAGGCGCGCAGGTAGTCGTGCACGATGGTCACGTTCTCTTTGGCCCAGTCGCGGCGCACGGTGACGGGCAGGATGATGGTGTCGGGGAACTCGGCCGCATAGTCAACCAGCACGTGGAACTTGCCGGGCTGCTGCTTTTGCAGGTCCACCCACTCCTGCAGGTCCAGGTAGGCGGCGACAAGCTGACCGCCGGCGAGGCCGGCGACGCGGTTGGGGGATTCGGGAATGAGGACCAGCTCGGGCTTGATGCCAGGGCAATTCGCGGCCACGTGGCGCAGGAAAAGCATGTAGCCGACCGACTGCAGATTGCTAAAGCTCACGGGCTGCTGGTCGAGCTGGCGGCAGTCGGTGACGTTGGCAGCGGCGACAAAGGCAAAGCTCATACCCTGCTTGTTGGCGACCATCTGCAGGTGGGCGCCCTGAGCGACGGCGGTTGAGATCAGGGTAAAGTTGGAGTCAGAAAAGTCGACATCGCCCTTGTCCAGCGCGGCGGGGATCAGCGCCGTTTTGGCAAAGGGCACCACCTCGACGGTGTAGCCCATCTGGCGCAGCACATCGTAGGCCATCAGCGAGGGGATGTCGCGGACGTTCGCTGTACCGGCCTGGGAGAAGCGGATGGTGCCGGAGCGGGCGGGGGCAGCCACGGTCGGCTGAGGGGCAGGTTCCGTCGCTGGAGCCGGCCTGGCGCAGGCAGCGACGGTGGTGAGCAGCAAGGCAAGGGAGATGAGGAGCCTGGTTTGGGTTTTCATTGCTGTGACTCCTTGGCGGAGGTTGGCGCCGTATGCCTGGTGCGCAGCGGGAGCAGCTTGCCGCGGGCAGTGAGAATGGGCTCGGCGCGGCGCACGCGGATGGTGCCGGCATCCTGCCAGACAGTGCGCGTGGCGTCGGCCATCGGTGACGATTCGCTCAATGCCTGGAGGAGGACCTGCACCACCTGCTGCTCGTCGATATCGGGCAGGCGGGGGTGCACGTAGACGTAGAGGCGGGTGAAGCCCACCTCGTCTTCTTCTTCGACCATCTGATATTCGAGCGCTGTGCCGCCAAAGCGAGCCGGCAGAACCTGCTCGAGGATGCGCACCATCTCGGTGCCGATGAGGGTGACGCCCGCGCCGGTGAGTTTGCTGTAGCTGCGAATCTGGCGCAGGTGGGTAGTGTAGCCAAAGCTCTCGAGCGGGCAGCCGCAGTGACGCTCCTCGATGAGGCCGTAATCGTCGAGCTGTACATTGAGCATGATCTTGGGAGTAGCCGGCAGGAGCGAGGTCAGGTTGAAGGCGGGCACGGTGCCGTCAACGCCGGGCACGGAGCAGGGGTAGGTGAAAACGGCGCTCACATCGTGGAGGAGGTGCACGTCCCCGGCCTCGGACGGAGAGGCGCAGGCGACCCCGATGCGCCCGGACTCGACCGAGCCATAGTTGGAGACAAAGCGCAGGCCGGCCTGCGCGAAGAAAGCGGCCTTGGCGTCGGTAAGGGCTTCCTCGCTACCGAAAAAGACCAGCCCGGTGAGGTCGATACCGGCCTCGCGGGCGGCCAACACTACCCGCATGGCCCGGCTGGGATTGGTGTGCAGCAGGCAGCGGCCGTGGGCGGCGAGCTGCTCGCGGGCGGCACGGGCGATCTGGACTGCCTCAGCCAGGCGAACGTACTCGGGCCAGGGCACAGGGATGCCGTTGAGCCGCGAGAGAAGCACGACATAATAGGTGGCCACACCGTAGCGCAGCCAGTAGCGCGAGTCGCGCAGGCCCAGTGGTGAGAACCAGCGCAGCGGCGGCTGGCCAACGTAGGTGGCGCGCAGGATGTGGCGCAGTGAGCCGACGGGCAGGATGGAGCTCCAGCGGAGGGCGGGAATGTCCAGCACGTCATGCGCAGCCAGGGCCAGCAGCTCATCGGGGCCGCGGGCTGCAATGTGCTCCAGGTTGATGCCGACGTTGATGGCCAGGCCGGAGGAGCCGCCAGATTCAACCATAAACACCGGGGGAACGGCGGGGTTGTCGAAATCGCGCGCCGTGACCGGCAGAGTGAGACCGGGGCGCTCGATGGGCTTGCGGCCTTTGAACTCTTCAAAGGTGATGTAGACGCCGGACTCGCGGAGCTGCCTCAGAGCGCCTTCCACGCCGCGCTCGGCCACGAGGGCGCGCAGGTCACCCAGCTCGCAGCCCGCGTGGCGCAGCAGGGGCAGGTAGGGGCTGGCCGGCTGGTTGTAGATGCAGCGCTCGGCCATCGACAGCAGCATCTCGGCGCGGCGCTCCATTCGGTCGCGGACGATGCGTTTAGCGTCGTCGAGGGTGATGTGGTGGCGGCTAAAGCGGCGCAGCGCCCGGGGGAGGGCAGCGAACATGCGCAGGTATTCCAGTTGTTCACCCAAGGTCAACCTCCCGTCCAGGCCGTGACCCGGCGCTCGACCATCTGGATGACCGCGGTGCAGAGCAGAGCGATGATGACCACCACCAGCAGCACGGCGAATACCCCGGCCGAGTCAAAGCGGCCACCCAGGTCGCGCAGCAGCGCACCGAGGCCAAAGTAGGCGATAAACATCTCGCCGGTGATCATCCCTTTGACCGCCTGACCCATTCCCAGGCGCAGCCCCGCCATGGTGAGAGGCAGGGAGCCGGGCAAGAGCACGCGCCAAAAGACCTGGCGCTGGCTGGCGCCGAAGGAGCGGGCCATCTCCACGCTGCCTGCGCCAACGCCGCGGATGCCGGCCATGGCGTTGATGGCGATAATAAACACCGCGTTGAGGAACACGACTACCACCTGCGTGCTGCGACTCAGGCCAAAGAGGGCATAAACTACCGGCACGAAGGCGACCTTGGGCGTGGCCAGGAGAGCGTGCAGGGCCGGCTCCAGCAGGGAGGGCACAAAGCGGTAGCGGCCCATCAGCAGACCGACACCGCTGCCGATTACCACCGCCAGCCCATAGCCCGCGGCCAGGGAGAGCAGGCTGCGGCCCAGGTTGGCCAGGATGAGCCCGCGCGCCGTGAGCCGGTAGAGCGTGACCGCTACGCTCGAAAGCGGCGGAAAAAAGCTCCAGTGGAACCAGCGCGCAGCGACCTCCCAGAGCAGCGCTCCGCTGAGCAATGACAGCAAGGCGGGGCCGGCCTGGAAGCGAAAGGCCAGGTCCTCGGCATCGGCGCCGACGCGAGCGGGCGTTTCGATGGCGGGCCGCAGGAGGGCGGGAGTGGGAGAGCTCAGCTCTGGGCCTCCTTCAGCTCGCGCCAGAGGCGCGCGGTCAGCTCGGAAAAGCGAGGCAGCAGGTTCACATCTGGCGGGCGCGGCCGCGGGAGATCGACGGTTACGATGTCGCGCACGCGTCCCGGGCGGGGCGTGAGCATCACCACCCGGTCAGCGAGCAGCACTGCCTCTTCGACGCTGTGGGTGACAAAGACCACGGTGTGTGGTGTAGCCTGCAGCAGGGCCAGCAGGTCCTCCTGCAAGAGGCGCCTGGTCTGGGCATCGAGGGCGCCGAACGGCTCGTCCATCAACAGGATCTCGGGGTTCACGGCCAGGGCGCGGGCCAGGCCCACGCGCTGCTGCATCCCGCCGGAGAGCTGGCGCGGGTAGTGGCGCTCAAAGCCAGCCAGGCCAACGCGGCTGATGAGCTCGCGCGCGGCGGCCTCACGCGCGGCACGGGGCTGGCCGCGCAGCTCCAGGCCAAAGGCCACGTTGCTCAACACGTCGGCCCAGGGCAAGAGGGCGAAATCCTGAAAGACCATAGCCCGGTCGCTGCCCGGACCGGTCACGGGCAGGCCGTTGATAAAGATCTCGCCGGAATCGAGGGTCACCAGGCCAGCGATGGCCTTGAGCAGGGTGGTCTTGCCGCAGCCGCTGGGGCCGAGCAGGCAGACGAACTCGCGATGGGCGATGGAGAGGTCGACGCCGTCGAGTGCCAGCACCGGGGCCAGGCGGTCGTGGCGGTAGGTTTTGCGGCAGCCGCGCAGCTCGATCAGGAGGCAGCCTCCGGGGCGGCCCAGGGTGCAAGACGCTGCTCCACCAGGCGGAGAAGCTGCAGCACCAGCACTGCTTCGGCGATCACTACCAGGATGGTGGCGTAGAGATCCGCCGAGCGGAAGGTACCCTGGAACTCGAGGATCAGGCGACCGATGCCCACCGCTACCAGCAGCAGCTCTACGGTGATCATACCGGTGATGGCCCGGGCCGCACCCAGGCGCAGCCCGGTGAGCACGGCGGGCAGGGCGCCGGGCAGATAGACCCTGCTCCACAACTGGCGCTCGGAGGCGGAGAAGGAGCGAGCCATTTCGACCCAGGACGGCTCGAGCAGGCGCACGCCGGCGCGCACGTTGACGGTAATCACCACCACGGCAAAGGTAAAGGTGATGAAGACGCGCGAGGTGAGGCCGAGGCCAAAGGCCATAATGACGATGGGAATGAGGGCCGACTTGGGCACGGCGATGAGGATGGAGAGGTAGGGGTCCAGGTACTGTTCGGCCAGGCGCCAGCGGCCCATGAGCAGGCCAGTCAGCACGCCGACCGCGGCGGCCAGGCCAAAGCCCAGCAGCATGGCCTGGTTGCTGAGCCAGAGGGCCTGCCAGAGCGTGCGGGTGGTCAGCAAGCGGGCCAGTGCGGCGAGGGTTTCGAAGAAGCCAGGCAGGAGCAGGCTGTGCAGGCGGCGGGCGCCGAGCTCCCAGGCCAGGGCAAAGAGGAGCGGCGAAGACAGCCGAACAGCCGTTTCCGCTGCTGGAAGCCAGGCGGGTCTGGAATGGTTCGTCATACCGGGCAGCTCCTCTGCGGCGCCGTCACGCACCGACGGGCCATTTTGCGCGCGAATGGTGGCTCTGTCAAGCGGAGACTCTGACCGGAGTGTCGAACAACTGCCTGGAATGGGCGAACGACAGGCTGGCAATGGTCGTAGATCTTGGCACTATTGTGCCGAGCCAGGACCTTGTGCGCAGTTCAAGGGCGCTTCATCCCCCTCCAGACAACCTCACGGCGAAAGGGCTGGGGACAGGCACGGCCATGGCCACGCCGGCACGGCGAACCTGACGAGATTGGAAGTTGCCCGTGGTCCCGGCACAGCCGGGCACCAACACCACCGCGTTCGGGTCTCTCGCCGACTTATCCACACTCTCCGGGGATGGTCCCCGGTGGCCTGCTCCAGGCTAAACTGCCTGCTCCTTACGCAGATAGCGCAGCGCGGCGACCCCGGGCAGGATGGGCAGCCAGAAGCTGAGCAAGCGGTAGGCCAGCACCGCCGCGACTGCCGGCCCGGCTGGCACGCCTACTGCGGAGAGGCCGGCGACGAGGGCAGCCTCGATGGCGCCCAGGCCGCCGGGCGTGGGGCTGGCCGCTGAGACAGCGGTTCCACCGAGGTACACTGCCATCACCTTGAGAAACGAAGCGTGGGCGCCAAAGGCCCGCACGCAGACCATCAGAGCAATGATGTTGACCAGGATCTGCCCCGTTGCGCCAGCCAGGAGGCGCGCCATGCGGGCCGGGCTGCGGGCCAATGCGGCCAAGGACCGCAGTGCTGCTGTAACCGGCCGAAGCAAACGCCGGGCGCCCTGCGAGCGCAACGCCAGCGCAATGCCCAGCAGGGCCAGGGAACCGGCAATGGCCACCAGCGTCGGCCAGTGCTGAGGCAAGCGGACGGCGGCTACGCCCCGAATACCAAGCAGTGCCGTGCTGAGCAAGAGCAAAGGCACGTGTACCGCCGAGGTAGCAGCCATGGCCGTGCCCAGGGCCGAGACCGCAGTCGGGCGGTCCAGCCCTGAACGCTCCAGGTAACGCTCCAGAAGACTGAGGCCACCCAAACCTTTGGGAGTCACTCGATTCATGGCCGATCCGGCCAGTTGGACCAGTGCCGTGCGCCCGAGGGCGAGCGGATGCTCTGCCGCGCCCGTGAGCGCCAGCGCCGCCGCGAGATAGGTGGAGAAGGCCCCCGCCGACGCGACCAGCAGCCAGTCCCACTGCACGCCGCGAAAGGCGGCTACCGTCTGGCGCAGCTCGCCGACCTGGGGCAACAGAAAATGAATGGCCAGGGCCAGGCCGACCAGGGTGAGCACGGCCATCGGCTGGACCCGCGACAGGGGGGCAGGCGCTGGCACAGGGGTCGAGGTGAGGGCGCCGACCTGCGCGGCAATGGCCCGCAGGGCAGCGTGCCTGGTCTCGCTGCGCGTGACCGACGAGAGGGCCAGCGGCTGCAGCAGAGGCAGTGCGGCCTCCAGCTCCTGGGGCGGCAGAGCAGCGCTGGCCGAACGGACGGCGCGTTCCGGGCCGACGACAAAGGACAGCGAGGCGAGCAGCTCGGCCACGTCCTGGCCGATGCGGTGCGTGCTGGCCGCGGCCTCGGAAAAGCCAAAGTCAATCAGCCAGGGCTGGCCCTGCTGGTCGACGACGATGTTGCCCCGCCTGAGGTCGCGGTGGGCGATGTGCGCGCGGTGGAGCAGGGCTACCTGCTCCCAGATCTTGCGTAAGAGCGAATCGTCCATTTCGGCGGCGCTCAGCGAGCTGAGGCCGCGGCCGGGGATACGCTCTTCGACGAGCACGGCCGCGCCGCCGGGTACCTCTGCGGCCACGACGAGGTGCGGCACGCGCACTCCGGCCCTGGCCGCCAGCAAGGCCAGGTAGGCTTCATGCTCCACCTGCTGCTTGGGTGTGGCAAAGGGTGACTCGTCCTCCAGCTCACGAAAAGCGAGAAAGCGGTAGGCCTTGAAGAGCAGGTCCGCGTCGCGCTGCTCGCTACTGACGAGTTTGACGAAGAGGTCCGGCCCTCCGGGTTGGTGGGCCCACATCGGGCTCGAGCCGCGGGCATCGACTCTGGCCTGGCCAAGGTCGCTGACCTGAACGCCCATCGTCTGCAAGGTCTGGCGGATCTGTTCCGGCGAGACCAAGTGCCCGGGCGCGCCGCGAACAACGTGCAGCAACGAGCCCACGAGCCAGCCCAGTGCCACACCGCCCAGCACGTCCAGCGGCAGGTGCGCGCCCACATAGACCCTCCCGATGGCCACGGCCCACACGACGCCCCAGGCAAGCTGGCGCGATCTCCGCCCGATGTAGGGCGAGAGGACTGTGGCGAGTGCCGCCGCGACGGCAGCATGGCCGGAAGGGAAACCCGGGCCGGTGGCCGTGGTGCCGCGCACGCTGACCTCGGCCAGCAGAATGTCGGGTCTGGCGCGGGCCACGATGAGCTTGCCCAGTCGGGCCAGGAGCCAGGCAGTTGAGCCGCTGAGGGCCAGATCCAGGGCCAGTTGGCGCCTCCGGGCCAGCAGCGCGGCCAGGGTCACCACAACCACAGCGGCAAAGGTGCCGGCTTCCATAAGCACGCGGAAAGGCAGGCCAGCGGCCCGCGGCAGGTGGTTGAACAGGCGAAAGACATCGGTCTCGAACAGGCTGAGCCGGCCGCGGGAGGCGAGCAGCGCAAAGGCCAGGAGCGCCAGGGAAGCCAGGACCACGCGGAGGGCATCTCCCGGGCGGCGGATGCGGCGTTCGGTATCAAAGTCGGGCATGTCAGGTCCTTCTGGTCAGGTACTAGAGAAGCGCGCGACAGGGCCATTGTCGCCCCGGACGGCCAATGAGTCAAACGGGGGCGGCGTTTGGCAGACGGCGGCGGGGCGAGGATAATGGCGAGCAGCAAGAGCAGGGCGAGAGCCGGAGGGGAGAGGTCGATTGAAGACGAGGGCAAGGCGGGTGACGGCGGTGCTGGTGGTGCTCGTCTGCGCGACGGCCTGGTGGGCCTGGCGCAGTGGAACGGCGGAGCGGCTGCTGGGTGGTATGGCAAACAGGGCGGGACCGAACCCCGCCTGCACTCCCCTGAGCGATGTGACTCCGGCGGCCTGTGCCATCCCCGCTGTCACCGGCACGGATGGACCGGGGCTGGCTGTGCCCACGCCGGACTCGACAAACACACCGGCTGCGGAGCCGACCGTGGTCGTGCTGGTGCCATTGGCCGAAAGCGGTGCCACGGCGACGCCTCAGCCTACCGTGGTGGTGATGCTGCCTCTGGCCGAAAGCGGAGAGCAACCGGCAGAGACGGAAGGGGTGATTGGCGGACCGTACCTGGGGAACGTCACCCGGACCAGCGCGCACGTTTCCTGGGTGACGAGGGGCGAGGGGCCGGGCGCGGTGCGCTTCTGGCAGCAGGGGCAGGCGGCACGCGAGGCCCGGGCGGACACGCTCAGCACCCCGGCCGGGATCTGGCACGAGGCGGTGCTGACCGCTCTGAGGCCGGGCGAGCTCTGCACCTACACTCTGGCGGCTGCCGGCGGACCGGAGCACTCCTTTGTCACTGCGCCGGACGACGGGCGTCCCTTCACCTTTTTGGCGCTGGGAGACACGAGGCCGGGTGACCGTACAGCAGCGCAGCCGACCGATATGGCCCGCGCGGTGGCAGCACAGGTGGCGGGGCGCGAGTTTGTGTTTGCGCTGCACAACGGCGACATTGTGGCCGAGGGCGGACGCTGTGAGGGCGAGCTGAGCGGCTGGGAGCAGTACCGTCGGGCCTATCTCAACCTGTTCGGCGCTACCCTGGCGCGGGCGCCGTTCTACCTCACGCCGGGCAACCACGACATGGCCTGGGGTACCTGCGGCATGGAGATCTTTAGGGGCGTGTTTGCCCTGCCGGACCAGACGCCGGGCGAAGGCCGCGAGAGCTACTATTCGTTCGACTGGGGCAACCTGCACGTGATCAGCCTCAACACCAATGAACCGGTGGGCCCGGGCAGCGCGCAGTATGAGTGGCTCGAGGGCGACCTAGCCGCGAACCGCCAGCAGTGGACGGTGGTGCAGTTCCACGAGGCGGTGTACACGTCGGGCGATCATGAGCCGTTCCTGCCGGCACGCGAGTCCTGGGTGCCGCTCTTTGAGCGGTACGGGGTGGACCTGGTCTTTAACGGGCACAACCACACTTATGAGCGCACCTGCCCGATCAAGGCGGGAGCCTGCACAACTCGAGCGGAAGGCGGCGTGGTGTACGTGGTTACCGCCGGCGCCGGCCCGGCGCTGCACGACTCGACGGGAGCGTGGTTCTCGGTGCTCCACCTGAGCCTGCACCACTTTGTAACCGTGCACATCGATGGCGGTCGGCTCGAGCTGTCGGCATGGAACTGGCAGGGCCAGCTCTTTGACCGCTACGTGATGACCAGGTAGCGCGGAGGAGTGGCATGGCGGATGCAGCAAAGGTCGTATCGCGGGAGGTTGAGGCGGCAGCGCAGGCGGCGGTGAGCGATGCGGCGGTGCTGCGCGCACTGTTGGACGGAGTGGGACCCGCGACGCAGCGCTCGACGGTGCGGGAGACAAGCTCTCAGGCGCTGATGCTGCTGGCGTCGCGCTCGCCGGAGGTGCTGCTGCCCCACTGGGATTACCTGGCCGGGCTGCTCAACTGCGGCAATGGCTTTTCGCAGTATGTGGCCATCTATGTGCTGACCGACCTGTGCCGCGTGGACCGAGAGGGGCGCTTTGCGCGCGTCTTTGACGCCTACTTTCAGCAGCTCGACGACCGCAGCCTGATGGTGGCCAGCCACACCGCGTTGCGGGCCGGGCTGGTAGCGGCGGCTCTTCCCGAACTGCAGCACCGCATCATCGAGCGGCTCGAGGCGATCGACCGAACGCACTTTGACCAGGACCGCAAAGAGATCATCAAGGGCTATGCCATAGCGGCATTCGACCAGTTCGTCGAGCACAGCCCGGAGAGGGAGCGCATCGTGGCGTGGGTCGCGCGGCAGAGCGCGTCGACGTGCGGCAAGACGCGCAAGGATGCCATCGCCTTTGGCAAAAAGTGGGGCCGGGGCAGCAGCGGCAGTCCCGCCGCGGCGTCAGGACGTGCTGCTGGCCGCGGGAAGGCCAAAGAGAAAGCGCAATAGTCTCGAGCGGCGGATGGCGAGGAAGTAGAACCCGAGGGCCAGCACGAGCACCAGCGAGCCGATGAGCAGGTACTTGGGCAGGACGGGCAGAGCCCAGCCGGCCAGCAGGTACCCCAGCACCACGATCAGCGGCTGATGCAGGATGTAGAAAGGCAGCACCGCCGGGCCGAGAAGGGCCAGGACCTTGTGCGGACGGTTGAGGTACTCTGCACCCAGACCGAGGATGGCCACCACCCAGAACCAGCCGTTCATCGTGCGCCACGCCCAGTGAAAGAGCAGCACCGGGTCCCCGTTCCAGCCGTCGCCCAGGGTGAAGGCCCAGGTAGCCAGGGGCACCAGCGTCAGGTCGGCCAGGGTGAACGCCACCCAGCGCTGGCGGCGCATCGCCTCACGCAGGCGCAGGTCCGCGCCGATGACAAAACCCAGGATCAGCAGCACCCAGTGGCTGGCCATGATCCAGCCGCCCTCGTTCTTGGACAGGTAGGGCACGGAGCGGGGGAAGAACTGCTCGGTGAGCACCAGGAGCAGGCCCGGCAGAAAGATCATCCCCGGAAGGCAGAGCAAGCTCACCGCGGATAAAAGCACGCGTTTGCCCCGCTCGCTGCGCAGGAATAGAAAAAGTGGCAGCGAGACTAGGGTAAAGATCAGCAGCCAGGCCAGGCACCACAGGTGAACGCCGCTCCAGCCAAAGTAGCCATTCACGCCATACCGGCCGGAGAAGGCGTGAGGCAGAAACTGCCAGAAGGTGCCGGAGAAGGGCGCGCATCGGAATGGTGAAAGCGTCCGTACGAATGGGGTTCTTGAAATGCCACGGCTCCATCGTGTCAAAGAGACGGCCGGTGTGCGAGGCAAAGACCAGACCGATGGCGATGAGGCGCAGCCAATCCACATCGAACAGGCGGTCCGCGAGACGAGCCGGTGCGGGTCGGGGCGTGTCCACAGTGTCCTCCTCAGGTGACGATGGCTGGCAGGCCAGACCATTGTAGCGCTGTGTGCAATGAGGGGGTTAACGGGCGGGGAGCGCCGTCGGCCTGCGGAGGCGGGATTGACCGTGCTGGTCGTTGTGCTATACTATACGCAAAGCGAAAAAGGAGGACGCGATGAACCGAGCCGAACTGGGGCAGATGTATTTGGATTACCTTCGTCAGGAAGGGTACGAGGGCAAGATCGACGAAGATGGCGACGTGCTGTTCAAGTTCGAGGGCGGCACGTACTTTGTCCTTATCGAGGAAGAAGACGAGATGTTCTTCCAGATAATGTACCCCAGTTTCTGGCCGATCGAGTCGGAAGAGGAAAGGGCCCGGGTGGAAAAGGCGGCTCAACTGGCGACCCGGTCGACCAAGGTGGCCAAGGTGTATCCCCAGCGGGACAATGTGACCGCGAGCGTCGAGCTGCTCTGTGTGCCGCCCGAGGCGTTCAAGGCGGTGTTCCGGCGTGCCCTGCGCTGCATTCAGGCTGGCGTGACCAAGTTCCGCGCCGAGATGAGCGAGTTGGACGCGGCGGCACCGCAGCCCGGCGCCACTGGCGACAGGCACTAGTCGCCGCGAGAGCAGCGCGGTAAGCGAGCTGCGATAGCGAGGCAGTGGGCAGCCTGACCCGGTGGAAAGCGCCGCGCGGCTGCTATTCTGTTAGGGAGAGAGCAGATGGACAAAGCCGAACGAGCGCAGATGTATGTGAGCTATTTGCGCGAAGATGGATATGCGCTGGAGATCGACGAAGATGGCGACGTGATGTTCAAGTTCGAAGGCGGCACGTACTTTGTCCTTGTCGACGAAGAAGACGAGATGTTCTTCCAGATAATGTTCCCCAGTTTCTGGCCGATCGAGTCGGAGGAGGAAGGGGCCCGGGTGGAAAAGGCGGCTCAACTGGCGACGCGGATTACCAAAGTGGCCAAGGTCTACCGGCAGCGAGACAATGTGAATGCCAGCGTCGAGCTGCTCTGTGTGCCGCCTGAGGCGTTCAAGGCGGTGTTCCGGCGCGCCTTGGGCTCTATTCAGGCCGGCGTGAGCAATTTCCGCGCCGCGATGAGCGAGTTGGACGCGGCGGCACCGCAGCCCGGCGCCAATGGCGACAGGCACTAGTCGCCGCGAGAGCAGTGCGGTATGCGAGCAGCGATAGCGAGGCAGTGGGCAGCCTGACCCGGTGGAAAGCGCCGCGCGGGCTGCTATTCTGTTGGGGAGAGAGCAGATGAACAAAGCCGAACGAGCGCAGATGTATGTGAGCTATCTGCGCGAAGAGGGCTATGCGCCGGAGGTCGACAAAGACGGCGACGTGATGTTCAAGTTCGAAGGCGGCATCTACTACGTCCTGATCGACGAGGAGGACGAGGTCTACTTCCGCATCGTGTATCCGGGGTTCTGGCCGATTCGCTCTGAGGCCGAGCGGGACAGGGTGATCAAGGCGGCGATGGCAGCGACGGCCTCGACCAAGGTGGCCAAGGTGTTCCCGGTAGGCGACGACGTGTGGGCCGACTCGGAGCTGCTCTGCGAGCCGCCAGAGGCATTCAAACAGGTGATGTGGCGCTGCATTCGTTCCATTCGAGCGGCCGTGGCCAAGTTCCTGGAGGGAATGAAGCCGGGCGATGAGGTGGTGGACCAGCAGGCTCCCGCGCCAGCGGCTTAGCCGCCGCCCCTCGAAGGTCCGGCACCTTCGGGTTACGGTGCTCGCTGGCTGGCGTGGAGAGGGAGGGGAGCAGGGCATCCAGTCAAGAGCGCTAGAGGGTCTTTGCACAGTGGCGCAGAGACCCTTGGCGACTATGCACCTGTATGGGTTCGTAGTATAGGCTCTGACGGCTGGCGCCCCGACGTGCTGGTCGGGGTTAGCCTGTCCCCCCAACCTCCGGCGGCCACGAGCCTGCACGGGTTCGTCGTACGCGCTTTAGCGTGCCGGGGTTCGGCCTCCTTGGGCCGCGTTGCCGGTCCGAATCAGGAGCGCTAAAGCGCAACTACAAACCAATCCGGGTTCGCCCTTTGGTCTGTCACGGCCACGGGGATCGGCAGCGCTGAAGCGTCTTGGCACAGCAGTGCAGAGACTTTTGGCAACTAGGAACCTCGCAGTGCATTTCCCGCAGCTTCTCTACACTCCAGGGGTGGACGATTTGACAAAGAGGGCTGACCTGGCTAGACTCACGCGTGGGCAGGTATCCAAGTGGCTAAAGGAACCGGTCTGTAAAACCGTTCGCCGAGCGGCGTTCGTGGGTTCGACCCCCACCCTGCCCATGGGCAATTGAACAGAGTGCGGCTGTGATGGAGAAGCAGTAGCGGAGAGTCGGGCGCGACAGAGAGCGGGTGGCTGGTGCGAACCTGCGGCGGGGCCCTCTGCGAATTACCCTCCAGAGCCGCCAGCCCAAAGCTCCTGCTGGGGCGAGTAAGCCAGGCCGGGTTCTCCCGTTACCGAGAGCAGGTATGAGCCGCCCTATGAGGCGGGCAGTACCCGCAGAGGCCTCGACCGTGAGGTGGAGGCGAAGCAAGGTGGTACCACGAGAAAGAACCTCTCGTCCTTGAGGACGAGAGGTGTTTTTTGTCGGTGGGGATGGCGGGCCCGAGGCAGAGCGGGCAAAGGAGCGGTGAGAGATGAGGATGCAACTGTCGCCAGAGATCGTCAGGGGTTTTGCGGGGTACAGGCGGTTTGTCGTAGTGGCCCTGGGTATCGACAACCAGGCGGGCGGCGAGCGCGCCGCGGCGTTCCTGGAGGAGCAGCAGGAGCGCGTGCGGGCCGACCGAAAGCTGGAACAGCCCCGCGAGGTGTCGCGTATCGCCGCGTGGCGGCAGGCGTTCCAGAGCCTGGGCGAGGACGCGGACGTCACTCCGCCATCGATCCAGGCGCTGGTTGAGGGGATCAAGGCCGGCCGCTCCATCGGCACGCACAACACGGCGGTGGCGCTGCTCAATGCCATCTCGCTCAAGTACCTGCTGCCCTGCGGCGGCGACGACCTGGACAAGGTCGAGGGCGACCTGGCTCTGCGCCCGGCACGGGGCGACGAGCTGTTCGTGGCCTTTGACGGCAACCGCGTGGAACGTCCACCCAAAGGCGAGATCGTGCTGGCCGACCAGCGCAAGGTGCTGTGCCGTCGGTGGGTGTGGAAGCAGGGTGTGCACACCACGATCGAGGCGGAGAGCATCAATGTGGCCATCGACGTGGACGTGCTGCCGGTCATTGCGGAGGAAGAGGGTCGACGGGCGGCAATGGAGCTGGCCGAGCGCATCCGCGAGCTGGCTGGCGGCGAGGTGAGCGTGCATTTGCTCGCTGAGGGGCAGCCGGCGGTAGAGCTGCCGGAGCCGGCCCGGCGGCGCCAGGTGCGCAAGAACGTGTACGACGTGCTCGAGGAACGGGGCTACATCGAGCAGACCACGGACCGCACCCTGGCGCGCGAGCTGCTGGGGCAGGGCACCACGCTGTACGAGGGCTTTGACCCGACCAAGCCATCGCTGCACATCGGCCATCTGATGTCGCTGGTGGCGCTGCACCACCTGCAGGAAGCGGGCAACCGCATCATCTACCTCAACGGGGGCGGAACGGCTCAGGTGGGCGATCCCTCGGAAAAGTCCCAGGCGCGCAAAGTCATGACTCTGGACGAGATACGGGCGAACTCGGCGCAGATCAAACGCCAGGTGCAGGCGATGGGCCTGGTGGATTTCGAGAACGACTGGCCGGGGCGGCCCAAGGCCATCCTGGAGGACAATGCGAACTGGCTCAACATGCCGCTGCTGGACTTTGCGCGCGAGGTGACGGTGCACTTTAGCGTCAACGAGCTGGTCAAGCGCGAAACGTTCCGCGACCGGCTGGAGCGCGAAGAGCCCCTGTCGCTCTTTGAGCTGCTGTACTGCACGCTGCAGGGGTTTGATTTCCTGCACCTGTTCGATCACTATGGCTGCCGCGTGCAACTGGGCGGGAACGACCAGTGGGGCAACATCACCGACGGGGTGGCGCTGATCAAGCGCAAAAGGGGCGAAACCGCGGTCGGGGTGACCGTGCCGCTGATCACGCGCGGCGGGCTCAAGATCGGCAAGACAGGCGGCGGCGAGGCGGTGTGGCTGGCCGGCGAGGGCCCGTCGTCGACCAGCCCGTTCGATTTCTACCAGCACTGGGTGCAGACAGCCGACGACGACGTCGGGCGGATGATGCGGCTGTACACTTTCCTGTCGCTGGATGAGATCGATGAGCTCACGGCCGGGGATCCGCGAGTGGCACAGCGGCGGCTGGCGTTTGAGGTGACACGCATTGTGCACGGCGAGAAGGCGGCGCGCCAGGCGCAGGAAGAGGCGGGCCAGGCCTTTGCCGCGGCCGAGGGGCTGCCCCAGGGCGTGCCCACGGTGACGGTCACGGAGGAACAGCTCCAGGCGGGGCTGCTCCTGCGGCAGGTGCTGAAGGACGGCGGAGCCGCACCGTCGGTCGGCGAGGCCAAACGCCTGCTGCTGTCCGGCGCGGTGCAGATCAACGGCCACAAGGTCGACGATCCGCTGCGGGCAGTGACGACGGACGACCTGCTGGCCTATGGCCAGCAGAGGGGAGCCCTGGTGCGCTTTGGGAAGGGCAAGGTCATCGTCGTTCTGTTGCAGCGCTGAGGAGAGCCGGCGCAGAGCGGTCCGGCACGCGGTGCTCGGTCCGGCGTGGGTTACTAACTGGTTACAAAACAGGCACTTGACGAAACCGACCAGATACACTATAATGACAATGCGGACGGTTCGAGTCCACTTTGTCTTGGAAAGGAGCACCATGAGACGCCTCGCGATCCTCGTCATTGTGTTCCTGCTGGTAGGGTCAAGCTGCGCGCCTGCAGCAAGGGCCGCCGGGTGTGAGGAGCTGCGCCTCGGGGCGAGGCGCTCCGTTCAGGAGAGGGCGAGGCTCGCCGTGCCTGCGGTGGCCGACAGAGGCGCGCAGTACGATGACGTCTGGAGCGGCGTGTGGTCCCAGATCGTGGCGCAGCTCAGGGCCTGGGCCGCGGCCATCGTCCGGTGGTTCAGCGGCGCGTTGAGGCAAGGTCTGGCGGTGGCCTGGGAGAGGGTCCGCTGGGAACTGCAAAAGATCTGGGAGTGGCTCAAGGACCTGTGGAAGTGGATGAACCTCGGGGGGGACGTCGGGCCCCTTCGCTGAGTCGGGGCAAGCAAAAGGGCGGATGCGTGAGAAGCGCATCCGCCCTTTCTTGTTGGTCGGGTGAGGCTAGTTCGCCGTTGTCGGCAGGGGGGTCGGGGTGGCGGTCAGGGCGTTGATGCGGCTCTGGGCCTCGGCCGGGTCGCACGAGGAGTGGGTGAGCACCAGACTGTACTGCTGCAGGGCCGGTTCGGTCTGGCCGGTGGCCTGGTACGAGTCGCCCAGCTTGAGGTGCGAGCTGCACAACAGCCGCACGGCCTGACCCTGGCCATAGTCCGGCTGGTCAGCGAGGATGCGGGTCAGTTCGGACACTGCCCGGCGCCAATCGCCGCTGTCGTAAGCAGTGAACGCGTCGAGGTACTGGCTGGCGAGCTGTCGCTCCTTCTGGGCGACGGCGTTGGTCGAATCGAGCGCCAGGGCGCTGTTGAAACTCTGCGTGGCGTGGATGATGGCCGAACGGGTCGTGGCCAGGGCGATCTCCTGACGGCCCTGGTTGACGTAGGAATCGAGCAGGCGGGCGCGGACGGCGCCGTCGGGGTCGTCGATGCCTTTGGACAGTGCGTCGCGGAAAGCGCTGACGGCTCTGGCCCAATCGCCGGCAGCGTAATAGCCTTCGGCTTGAGCGTGCAGCGCCTGCAGGTCGAGCGCGGTCTGACACTGCGTCAGCAGTCGGTCGGCGTCCTTGTACCAGGGATCGATCTTGATGATCGACTGCAAGATCGTCGCTGCCTGGTCGTAGGCGCGGCTCTTCATCAGGGCCAGGGCCTGGTCGTAGAGTCCGCGCAGCTCCTGGTAGCGGGTGGCGTTCTGCAGGCCCTGTCTGGCCTCGGCGTTGTTCGGGTCGATGGCCAGGGCTTCGTTGAAACTGGCGATGGCCGAGGGATAGTCATCGACGATGAAAAAGTTGTAGCCGCGGGTGATGAGCTTTTGTACCTGGCTGCGGCCGAAAACCCTGACCGCCCAGGCCGAGGGCAGGAATCCCGAATAGGCCAGGGCGGCCACCACGGCTGCGACCAGGGCCAGCAGGAGCAGGCCGGTCAACATGGGGCGCAGGATGGAGCGGCGGGGGCGCGGAGCCCGGCCCGGCTGGCTGCCGTTGTCCAGCTCGCCGGACAATTCGCCTTCGACCTCGCGCAGGAGAGACTCGACGCCGCGGCGGCGGGGGTCGATGGTGGCCAGGCGCAGCAGGGTCTCGCGGGCTCCCTTCAACTCGTGGTGGCGGTAGAGGTCGAGGGCCTCGGCAAAAAGCGCGTCGGCCTCGGCCGTTTCGGCGTCAGCGGGCGTTGCGGGCGGGCAGGGCACCGGCGGAGCAGGCTGTCTTTCCACGGCGGTCGGTGCCACCACTGGTTCTGCTGGTTCCACGGCAAGAGGGGCCGGCGGCTCTGGCGCGGACAGGGCGGGTTCTGGCTCTGGCTCTGCAGCAAGAGGAGCAGTGATAGCTGGCTCTGACTCGGCAGGTAGCGGGGCTGGCTCCTGGCGCGGCTCCGGGCCTGGCTGAGCGGCGGGCGGTTCTGGTTCGGCCGGGGCGATCATCAGCTCTGGTTCACCGGGGGCCATAGCCGGGGCCAGGTCCTCGGTGGTAAAGGGCAGGATTGCCGGCGGCTCGGGAGGCGGCCCGGCGGGCGGCAGGGGCAGGATAGAGGCGGCCTCCTCCTCGCTCTCGTCGTACTCGGGCGGCTCTGATGGAGGGGGCGACTCGGCCGGGGCGATCATGAGCTCTGGTTCGCCGGGGGCCATAGCGGGGGCCAAGTCCTCGGTGGTAAAGGGCAGGATTGCCGGCGGCTCAGGAGGCGGCCCAGCGGGCGGCAGGGGCAAGATAGAGGCGGCGGCCTCTTCCTCGCTCTCGTCGTACTCGGGCGGCTCTGGCGGCGTTGGTTCTGGCGGGGCAGCGGGTTCGGCAGCCAGCGCGGGTTCCGGCAAGGGCTGTTCGGCGGCGGCCGGCTCGACGGGGGCTGGCTCTGGCGGCGTTGGTTCGGCCTGGGCAGCGGCTGCCTCGGGGACCGCGGCTGCAGCCGGGAGCGGCTCGGTGGCGAGGGCAGGTCCGGCTGGCGCGGGGGTACGGCGGCGGAAGGGCCAGAAGTTGAACCGGCGCCGGGCAGGAGCGGACGGCGCCTCAGGCGCGGCTTGTTCGGCGGGCGGTGACGGCGGCAACGCCGCCTCGACCGGCGGCGCGGCAGGTGCGGGCTCTTCTGCGGGCAGAGGCGCGGGCGCAGGTCGGGCGGCAGGCTCCTCCGCGAGGGGCACAAAGGGCAGCGGACCCTCTGGCGGCACCCAGGGCACTGCGGGCGCCTCTTGCTCGGCGGCAGCCGGGGAGGGCAGTGGCGGCGCGGTCACGGACTCGGGCGGCTCTGGCGGCCGGGGCGCTGCCTCATCGAGGACGGTGGTCAGCACCTGCGGCCGGTCCAGACTGGCGGGGCGCAGGGTCAGGGCAACGGTGGCTCCCTCTGGAGATTCCTCCTCATCCTCGGGCGGAGGTTCCAGAGGCGGAACGAAAGGGCGGGACGGCGAACCCCCGGCAGGCGGAGGTTCACCTGGCGCGGCGCAGGCCGATCCGTCCCGCGCAGACGCCTCGCCTGCGGCGAGACTGTGTACAGGGGCCGCACCGCCCCGCGCAGACGCCTCGCCTGCGGCGAGACTGTGTACAGGGGCCGCACCCTCGGCCAGGGTGGCTGGCCCGGCTGCACCGCCCGGGGCAGGAGGCGCCGCGCCGCTGGCGCTGGTTCCGGACGACGGGCGATGCTCGCTGCGGCGGCCGCGGCGGAACCAGTGGCGAATGCGGCCAAGCAGAGTGCGGTCACGGTGCCGTCGGGTGCGCTTGTGGCTGCCGTCTTCGGTGTAGTAGGAAGAATAGTAGTAGTAATAGTCGTAGGAGTAGGCCCCGCGGTGGGCGCCCACCTTGGTCAGGATCGAGCCGAGCAACTTGGCCTTGACCGCCTGAAGGACGCTCACTGCGCGCTCGAACATGCCGGTGCGGGTCAGGCCGGCCTCGACCACCATCAGCACGCCGTCGACCTTTTGCGCCAGCACGCTGGTGTCGGCCACGCTCAGCACGGGCGGGCTGTCCATCACCACATAGTCGGCCAGACCACGCAGGCGCTCGATGAGGGCGGACATCTCGGGAAAGCCCAGCACCTCGGCCGGGTTGGCCGGTACGGGACCGGAGGGCAGCACCGCGAGGTTCTCAATGCCGGTCTTGTGCACCACGTAATCCAGGTTGGCCTCCCGCTCGATGAGCAGCGAGGTCAGGCCGATGTCCTTGGAGATCTTGAAGAGCTTGTGCAGCGACGGGCGGCGCAGGTCGGCGTCGACCAGCAGCACCTTCTTGCCGGCCTGGGCCAGACTCACGCCCAGGTTGGCCACGGTGGTGGTTTTGCCTTCGGTGGGCTGGGCGCTGGTGACCAGCAGCACGGTGGACGGCTTGTTCAGACCCAGCGTGGCGAACTGGAGGTTCGTGCGCAGTACGCGGTAGCCCTCAGCGATGGAGGAGCGCGGTTCGATGGCGGTGACCGGGCCTTCCCCGTCGGCGGAGGGCGGGAAGCGGATGATCACGCCAAAGGTGGGCAGGCCCGTCTTGCGCTCGACGTCCTGGGGCGTCTTGACCGTATCGTCGAGGTACTCGATGAGAAAGGCCGCGCCGAGGGCCAGCATCAGGCCAATGGACGCGGCGAGGGCGACCTGCATCATGCCCTGGTTGCCAGCGGGCACGGTGGGGATGGCCGCCTCCTCGATCACGGTGAGCACGTTGACGCCGGTGTCGCCGAGGAGGAGCTGGTACTGGGCAAAGGTCGAACGCCAGTTGTTGACCTGCGTCTCGAGGGCGCTGATCTGGGATTTCAGGTCCTGAATCTCGCGCGCGCTGATGGCCTGAGCGAGCTCTTCCTGCAGCGACTGGATCTCGGCCTGGCCCTTCTGGATCTGTCCGGGCAGAATGGCCACCTGCTCCTGGATAAAGGCGCGGGAAGTGCCCTGGGGCCGGGCGGCCTCGACCGTGGCCATCAACTGGCGGGTCACCTCGTCGGCAATCTGCTTGGCACGGATGGGGTCCGTGTCGATGACGCGGATCTCCATCAGCTCGGTGCCGGCCACGAGCTGAGCGGTGACCTGCCCGCGCAGGGCCCGCCACTGATCCTCAAAGCCCAGCGCCGCAGCCGTGGCCTTGAGCACTGGCTCGCGGCGGATGAGCTGGGAATAGGTCTGCGCCAGCCGCTCGGCAGTGTAGAACTCGGTATAGTTCGGAGAGACCTGCTGGATGGTCGTGCCGATCATCACCGTGGTCGAGGTCTGGTAGATGGGCGGCTGGTCTTTGACGACCCACCAGGAGGAGGCGGCGGCGACGACGGTGGCCAGGATGAGCAGCCAGGCCCATTTCCACAGAGTTGCGGCGATCTGACGAAGTTCCATTATTGGTCTCCCAATGATTGATGCGGTGTCGGGGCGCGCAGTGGCCTAACAGCGACGGGACTAGCGCGGAGCATTGGTCTCTTCACGGCGTTGAGTGCGCTGCCAGGCGATGCGGTCTCCACGCACTCGAACGAGCAGCGCGATCCACAGCCGCCACAGAAGATACGCCGGACCCAACAGCAAAGCGCGAAAGGCCCAGGGCGGTGCGCGGTCCAGAACAAGCCCCAGAACGGGATACAGGGTCCATCCGGCAAGCAAGCAGGCCACCCCCCAAACTCCCAGCCAACCAAGCCCTGCCGGAAGCCAGACTGACAGCACCAGGGTGGCGACGAGGTTCAGCGCAGCCAGAGTGGTCAGCAGCGAGTACGGGGGCATAAGGAGCTCAATGGCTCCGTCGAGCAGAGCAAGGGACCTCGAGCGCAGCGACGCGGCTATCAGCGGCCAGGCCAGCCGGCGCTGCATCGCCGGGACTTGGCGATACCATCGCAAGCGTTGCGGCTCTGCCTGATGCCACGAACTGGCGGCCTGTCCGAAAGACAAGGCCTCCGGGACATAGTATGCCCGCACTCCCCGCAGCAGGAGCTCGTAGCCAAATTCGCGGTCCTCGTTGAAAGTGGCCGTCGGCCAGCCTCGCTCGCGGAGCACCTGCGTATCGAAAACCATGGCATCGCCCATCAGGCGGCAGGCAAAGCCGAGGTTGGAGCGGCCTAGATTGCGGAGGCGGTTATTGAGGCGCATGTCGACTGCAGCCATTGCGGATACCCTGCTGTCGTGAGGGTTCTGGATGACGTGTTGGCCCTGCACCACCTGGCGCCCGCAACGGAGATGACGCTCGACGATGGAGAGGAAATCAGCATCAACCAGGCTGTCAGCGTCAAATACGGCGATGGCATGGTACGGTGGTTCGTGCTCCAGCAGACGCTGCACCAGCCATTGCAAAGGGTATGCCTTGCGGCCTGTTGGACCCTCGTTGCGTTCGTGGGCTATCGCCCCTGCGACGCTGGTGACCTGTGCCGTGTCGTCCGTGCAATAGTCCGCGACCACGTGAATGTCGATAAACGAAGACGGGTATGATTGCTCCTTGAGCCTGGCCAGGGTAGCGGGCAGCACCAGAGACTCGTTGTGGGCAGGGATGGCCACAGCAAAGCGCAGGTGAGGAGAGCCGGCGAGAGGAGGCGACCGGCGTGGCAGCAGCGAAGCCAGGGCCAAGAAGAGCTGATACAGCAGGCAACCCAGAAGAAACGCTTGAAGCAGGCTAATCGCGAGTGATAGGGCGGATGTCAGGATCAAGGGAGCGACTCCTCGAGCGAGTCGACGATACGCTTGGCGGCATGACCGTCACCGTAGGGATTGACAGCATGCGCCATCGCCGCGTAGGCAGCCGGGTCGTCGAGCAAAGTGGCTGCCTCCCTGAAGATACGGTCGGTGTCGGTCCCGACCAGGCGCGCCGTGCCCGCGGCGACACCCTCTGGTCGCTCGGTGACCTCGCGCAGAACGAGAACGGGCCGGCCAAGCCCGGGCGCCTCTTCCTGGATCCCGCCCGAGTCGGTGAGCACGAGATAAGCTCTCTTCATGAGGTAGACGAGGCGCAGATAGTCCTGTGGAGGCACCAGTAGAATGCCGGGGGTGTCGCTGAGAAGATCGTGTACTGGTCCCCAGACGTTGGGATTGAGATGGACGGGATACACCACCTGGACATCACCACGAGCGGCGAGCGCTCGGAGCGCGGCGCAGATGCGCGCCAGGGGCTGGCCCAGATTCTCGCGGCGGTGCGCCGTCACGAGTAGCAAGCGCCTGGAGAGATCAATCGCTCGAAGAGGGTCGCCCTCTGGCGGCTCCCAGGGAAGAGCCGCAACGCTCTGCAGCGCGTCGATCACTGTGTTTCCTGTGACGCGGATCGACGCTGGCGCGATTCCTTCGCGCAGAAGATTGTCCCGAGCGCCGATTGTTGGGGCGAACAGGAGATCTGAGGCATGGTCCGCCAGTACTCGATTCAGCTCTTCAGGAAATGGATTGGCGCGGTCGAACGAGCGGAGGCCCGACTCGACGTGGCCGACGCGTACGCGATTGTAGTGAGCACACAGTGCGGCAGCGATGACGGTAGTGGTATCACCTTCGACGAGAATCCAGTCGGGTTGGTGCTCGCGCAGTAGCGGCTCCAGACCCGCCAACACCCGGGCCGCGACGCAGGCGGGAGACTGATCGGGCTGCATCAAGTCGAGGTCAAAGTCCGGTTTGATCGCAAACAAGCTTAGCACTTGATCGAGCATTTCGCGATGCTGGCCGGTGGCGCAGACAAGCGACTCGAAGGAGCCAGACCGGCGAGTCAACTCGCTGATGACCGGCGCAAGCTTGATCGCCTCGGGGCGCGTGCCGAGCACCGTCAACACACGGATGTGCTCTGGCACGGTCAGCGTCCCCGCCGGCCGAGCATCACGGCGGCGGTCTTGGCCAGGATAGAGAGCTCCACATAGACGCCCTGATGCTTGACATAGTACAGATCGTACTCGAGCTTGATGCGCGCATCGTCGACGCTCGAGCCATAGCGATAGCGCACCTGCGCCCAGCCGGTGATGCCCGGGCGCACCGCATGGCGCGCCTGGTAGTAGGGCACCTGTCTGACCAGCTCGGCCACAAACTCGGGGCGCTCGGGGCGCGGGCCGATGAGGCTCATCTCGCCGCGGAGCACGTTCCAGCACTGAGGCAGCTCGTCCAGACGGCTCCGGCGCAACAGGCGGCCAACGGGGGTGATGCGCGCGTCGTGGTCCGCGGCCCAGACGGCGCCAGAGTCGGCCTCGGCGTTAGGCACCATCGAACGGAACTTGACCACGGTAAAGGGCGAGCCGTGGCGGCCCACGCGCTGCTGACGATAAAAGAGCGGCCCCGGGCTGGTGAGGGCGTTGGCGAGGGCAACCAGCGGCGACAGCACGCCGGCGACGGCCAGGCCGGCCAGAGCGAACAGGATGTCGCCCAGGCGCTTGATCCAGCCAAAGATGCGGCGGGTGGGTGAATCCTGCAAAGGCAGCACCACGTGCAGGCTGCCGCCGGCGTGATTGACCGGCACACGGCCGGTGATTTGTTCATAGAGCTCGGTCATTGGGATGAGGGAGTAGCCCCGCTCGCGGAGGCCAAGCAGGCCCTGCAGCAGCTCGGGACGAACCTCGAAGGCGTGGGTGATGGCCAGGGCGATCAGGTCCACACGGTAGTCATTCACCAGGGGGTTGAGCGCGGTGCGGTTGCCAAGCACGGGCAAGCCCTCGACCATGGCACCGGCCTTGGCCGGGTCGTCATCGACAAAACCCACTGCCACATAGCCAGAGCCGGCATAGGGATTGCCCTTTGCGGCCGTGGCTGAGAGCAGCCGCGCCAGCTCGCTGCCGGAGCGGCCCGCGCCAACGATGAGCACGCGGCGCTGAAAGGCCGGCTGCGCCAAGACCGAAGCATAGACCAGGCGCCACAACGGGACGCTGGCCGTGGCCAGGAGGACAAAGGTCAGGGCGGTCGACCGGGAGACGAGAAAGGGCGGCGAGAGGTAAGGAATCGCCAGGTAAGTGAGGGACGCGGCCAGGCTGGCCCGGAAGGTGCGCCAGACACTCTGGCTGGCATCAGAAGACGACGGCAGATCGTAGCAGTCAAAGAAGGAGGACCAGACAAACCACAGCACGGTGAGCAGCAGCGGGTAGCGAGGGGAGGCGGCCAGGCTGTGCAGTGAGAACGCATAGTCAAAACGCAGGGCCAGGGCACTCAGGAGGCCGACGTTGAGGACCAGAGCGTCGACCAGGGCGAGCAGCATGCGGCGCTCGGAGAGGGTCAGGCGCGGGATAGGCACAACCAGGCGCAGGCCGGCGGGAGAACGAGCGGCGCCAGCCAGCCGGGCGGAAGGGGAATTCTCAGGATCGGAGTAGGGCCGGACCATAGGCTCCCCCTTATTCTATCACAGGTGCGTGATGACGCCAACCAGAGGCGGTCTGGTAGAGCTCGAGCAGGATCCGCTTTTCGACCGCACGCTGGCGGTCATACCAGGAGCGGCAGGCGCGGCCCATTTGTTCGA
>MWCV01000016.1 GCA_002070215.1 Chloroflexi bacterium ADurb.Bin180
AACCTGCAGGAACGATCCTGAAAATACGCGCTCCCGCTCTTCGTCCTGCATTTCAGCGAACAACGGCAATTGGGCAATTTCTGGTTTTTCACCGGCGCGCACGGAACAGGTATCTCCTCATTGATCGCGCAATCTCTACAGGCACACTTGATGTACATCAATCATAACCTTGATCGATCAACTGCCCAGAATATGGCTAGATCAAGCCATTTTCACTTTGATCACTGCACGTCGCGTTCTTTGATCTGGATCAACCAGGCCACCAGCCTCTTGTCCATGGTCGCGCTCAACAGAGCAAAAGGAAGACGGGAGTCTATCATGCCAGTACGGGACGCGGTGAGCGCGGGGCAGCAGAACAGGGCACTGGGGCTGAGTACCTTTGCGTTCACGATCTGCTTTGCAGTGTGGACGTTGTTTGCGATCACCGGGATAGCCATCAAGGACGATCTTGGGCTGAACGATACGCAATTCGGATTGCTGGTCGGCACGCCGATCTTGACCGGATCGCTAGTGCGCCTGTTTCTGGGTGTCTGGACCGACCAATATGGCGGCCGCATCGTCTTTCCGTTGACGATGCTGGCATCGGCACTTTCGACCTTTCTGCTCTCTTATGCCGACAGTTACATCCTGATGTTGATCGCGGCCCTTGGTCTGGGGCTGGCGGGCGGCGGCTTTGCCGTGGGCGTTGCCTATGTCTCCAAATGGTACCCACAAGAAAAGCAGGGCTCCGCACTCGGCTTTTTCGGCATGGGTAATGTCGGTGCAGCCGTTACCAAATTCGTCGCGCCCTGGATCATGGTTGCGGCAGGATGGCAGGTCGTCGCACAGATCTGGGCAGCGGTTCTCGCTGTCACCTCACTCGTCTTTTTCTTGTTTGCCAAGGACGATCCAGAGCTAACTGCAAGAAAGAAGAGCGGAGCAAAGCCGCGCGGCTTGAAGGAGCAACTGGAGCCGCTCAGGAACGAACAGGTTTGGCGCTTTTCACTCTACTATTTCTTCGTTTTCGGGGCCTTTGTAGCGCTGGCACTGTGGTTGCCGAAATATCTGATCGGCGTTTACGGCGTGGACGTGAAAGTCGCAGGCATGTTGGCGGCAACCTTCAGTCTCTCCGCCAGCCTGTTTCGCGCTTATGGCGGAATCCTCTCCGACAAATATGGCGCGCGCAAGATCATGTACGCCACCTTCGGCGTTTCGATGCTGTGCCTGTTCATGCTCTCATACCCGGCAACCGATTACACGATCCATGGGATCAAGGGGGACATCAACCTATCAACCTCGATGAGCCTGGTGCCGTTTGTCTTGACGATCTTCGTGCTCGGCTTCTTCATGTCGCTGGGCAAGGCAGCGGTCTACAAGCACATTCCGGTCTATTATCCTGAGAATGTTGGCTCGGTAGGCGGTTTGGTCGGTCTGGCCAGTCTCACCCTTGGCAGGTACGGGACCCGCCGTTTGCCATCGCTGGCCAACGTGGTCCGATACCTTCAGCCGTGATAACGGTGGCGACTCCGGCGCGGGTTACTCAGCTCGCGGCCTTTGGCCCTGCAACTCCCAGGTCCATTCGGCGTCCGCACCAGTACCCGGTTCGCACCTGGCCCGGGCTCTCTGCACTGGCTGTCGCACGCCTACTAGCCCTGTTCGCAGTCTTTCGGACGAGATACTAGCACACTTGGCGTTTCCTGTCAAACCCACGTCAGCGCGCCCGCTGAATCAGGCTGACCACCGCCAGCAAGCCAATCGCTGCCAGCACCACCAGCCCGATCAGGAAAGCAGCAAAGAGAACGGCGACCACCCGGTCGGCTGTGGTCAGCCTGCGTGCCGGCTTCCATCTCTCTCGTCCCCGGCGGCGCAGGTCTGGATAGTAGCCATGCTGCTCCACAGAGTGCCGCTGCAGCCCCTCCAGAATCTCCCTGGAGTGGGTCGGCAGAACCGCCGGATCTCCGCGGAACTTGATCGCCAGCAGCATCTGCAGCGCGTCGCGGCCGCACGATTCCTCAAAGGTGCGGCAGGCCTGGAGCATGCCGGGCGTCTTTTCCGGCTCCAGATACCAGTAACGCCCGGCCATGCGCGGGTAATGGAGCTCTGCGTAGACCTCAGCCAGCCGGGCCCTCAGAGTCAGGTCGTCGGGATACCGTGCGACCAACCCGTGCAGCCGGTCGCGGGCCTTGCCGAGATCGCCTCTCTGGATGTCGTCCTGGACGCGGCTCAGCGCCCGCGGCCCGTGGTCCTCCATGCCTAGCGCCCGGGGCACTCTGCCGCAATCGCTGCCGCGATGCCCTTCTTGCCATAGGTTTTGTCAAAGGCCCGGGCAAAGTCAGCCGCCAGCTTGTGCGCCTGCCGCTGGAAGGCCTCCTGGTCGGACCAGTTCAGGCTCGGCTTGAGCAGCGACGGGTCGACGTCCGGGCAGCTTCGCGGCACCCAAACGTGAAAGAGCGGGTCGAGGTCATATTCCACCTGCCGCATCTGTCCACTCAGAGCGGCGTTCACCAGCGCTCGCGTGACATCAATGTCGATGCGGTGCCCGACCCCAAAGACCCCTCCGGTCCAGCCGGTGTTGATGAGGTAGACCTCTGTCTTGTGCTCGCGCATCTTGTCTCCGAGCATGTTGGCGTACACATCGGGGTTGCGCGGCATAAACGGCGAGCCAAAGAACCGCGAGAAGGTGCTCTCCGGGTCGATAATCCCCGTCTCGGTGCCGGCCAGCTTGCTGGTGTAGCCCATCAGGAACCACAGCATGGCCTGCTCCGGGCTCAGCCTGGCCACTGGTGGCAGTACGCCATTGGCATCGGCCGTGAGAAAGAGGATCGTGCGCGGGTGTCCGCCTACTGGCGGCTCCTTCACATTGTCCAGAAAACTGAGCGGGAAGGAGGCACGCGAGTTGGGGGTCAGACGCGCGTCGTCCACATCAAAAAGACCGTTGGGATAGATCATAGCGTTCTCTACGATGGCACCGTGCTCCAGATACGGCGCCTCGTGGAACACGGCATTCCAGATCTGCGGCTCCTTGCTCTGCCTCAAGTTGATCAGCTTGGCGTAGCAGCCGTACTCAAAGTTGGCCACGCCCTCGTCGCTCCAGGAGTGCTCGTCGTCGCCGAGCAGCTTTCTCCTGGGATCCGCGGACAGGGTCGTCTTGCCTGTGCCAGACAGCCCCAGCAGCAGCGCGATGTCGCCCTGTGCCCCCTCGTTGGCCGAGCAGTGCAAGGGCAGGACGCCGACGCTGGGCAGAACATAGTTCATCACGCTGAACATCATTTTCTTAACTGACCCACCGTAGGCCGATCCGTAGATGATGCCCATACGGCGGTCCATATCCATCGCCACCGCCATGTTCGAGGTCTTGGCTCCCACGCGTCGCAGCCGACCTTCGTAGCGCGCCCGGTCCAGCTTGTCGTAGGGCGCCGCCACCAGCGTGAATCCTCTTTGCGCCAGAACGCTATCCTGAATGTTCGGCGGTACCGGCCGAAACATATTGTCGCAAAAGAGCGCAGTCAACGCGCGGTCTGAGATCACCCGTACCGGCATGGCGTATTTGGGGTCCGCCACGAGTACTCGGTCGGTCACCCAGAGGGTGGCCTTGGTGGCCAGAGCCTGCAGCGCGTCCTCAAGCAGCATCTCAAAGGTGTCCGGCGCCATCGGGATGTTGTTGGGCGAGTCCCAGTCGATTTCGCCCTCGCTCTCCGGCCGCCTGACCGTGTAGGTATCCATTGGGCTGCGCCCGCTGGACTCGGGGGGAGTCCAGGTGGCCAGGCAGCCGTTGGCGGCTACCATGGCTTCTCTGCGCTGTACCACAGCAGCAATAAGCTCACGCCGTGGCGAATTGAGCAGCACCTCTTTGTGTTGACGCAGCATCGCGTTCACCCGGTCTTGCAGATTCATGATCCGTTCTCCTCCAGATTGTGAGTCAATGCCGCGCTCCTAACCGAGCCGCGCGGGTCAGAAAGACCAAACACGGTGATCACGGCGACCACCGACATGGCGGCGCTCAATAGGAACACCGCCTCCAGCCCCCAGCGCTCCACGATCCAGCCTCCCAGAACCAGCAGCAGGCTGACCACACCGAGGGCCGAGTTGAGCAGGCCCAGGTAGGCGCTGCGCTGCTCGGGCGGCGCCAGCTCCAGGCCCATCGCCAGACTGGCAATGTCGCTGCCGCTGGATGCGGCGCCCATCAGAACAAAGACCACGGTATAAGCCAGGTACGAAGCGCGCGGTCCGAACACCAGTGGCAGCACGGAAAGCACCAGAAAGCCGGCACTCACCAGCCGGAGCAGCAGCAGGTTGCCCTTGCGGTCGCTCAGCCTGCCCCACACCAGCGTTGAGACCACCATAGCCGCGGTCAGTGCACCCGAGTACGTTCCGGCCATGTCGTCCGGTGCACCCAGGCGCTCTTTCGCGTAGAGTCCAAAGAAGGGCAGAGCGACGTTTGCCGCCAGCAGCGCAATGCGCGCCAGCACAAACAACCGAAAGCTTCGATCCAACAGCGGTGCCCGCCAGTCAACAGGCGCACACTGCGCTCCGGTGGACGCCGCGGCGCTGCGCTCCGGAGGCGGCTCGTCGATCTTGCCGAACGCGTAATAGCCCGCCGCCGCTGCTACTCCGGCCAGCGCCAACAGCAGGCCATAGTTGTGGGGGAATTCTGGGCCGGTCGCCTCGTTCAACGTCACACCCACCAGGACCGAGGCGCCGATGGCCAGGATACCGCCAGTGAAATCGCGCCAGCCAAAGAACTGCCCTCGCTGATTGGCCGGAATTGCCCGGGCGATCACGTCGAACCACGACAGCCCGGACACGCCCGAGCCAAAACAAAAGAGGGTGTAGAGCACGATGAACGACCACAGAGTAAGAGTGGGGTTCGTCGCACCGGCGACCAGTGTGATGATCACCATGATGATCCACAGCACCACCCGTATCGCTGATACGGCCCGAAAGAGCGGCAGCTTTTGCGGCAGCGAGTGCACGGACCGCGCCATGAGCAACTGTGGCAAGAACCACCCGCCGGCGGTGATGGGCAGAAGCAGTCCCACCGCAACGGCCGAACCCCCGAGCTGCGCCACGAACCAGGGCAGGACCAGCGACGGGCCGGCCAGGGTATCGAGAACGCGCATCAGTGTGCCGTTCAGGATGCCCAGAACCACGTTTCTCTGCACTTGAGCAGTCGTTCGCGACGCCTTCTGGATTGCCTGCTCACTCTGCACTGGCGGCCGGATTGTCCTTCCTGCACATGGGTTCGCCCGTTCCCCCATGCTGCACAGCGATGATCTCGGCCAGAATGCTCAGCGCGATCTCGGCTGGCGTCTGGCCGCCAGTGCGCAGTCCAATCGGCGCATAGACCCGGGCCAGGCTGGCCTGGGAGACGCCTCTGGCCAGCAAACTGTCAAAGACCGTGCGCACCTTGCGCTTGCTGCCAATCATGCCAATGTACGCTGCGGGGCAGTCAACAAACTCGTGCAACACCAGCTCATCGAACTCGTGGCCACGCGTGGCGATGACGATGTAGGTCCGCGGCCCTGGCTCGACTCTCCGCCTCAGTTCCTCGTAGGGGCCGACGATGAGCTGGTCGGCACCCGGAAAGCGTTCTGCATTGGCGAATTCGGCCCGGTCGTCGGCCACCACTACGCGAAAGCCGAGCTGCTGACCGAACAGCGCCATAGGTTGCCCCACGTGCCCCGCCCCGGCGATGAGCAGCGTCGGCTTGGGCCGCAGCACCTCAATGAACACGCGAGCGTCGCCGCCGCATACCCCGAGGTCAGTGCTCGACGTGCCTTCCAGAGAGTAGTAGCTGCTGCGCGACGTGCCCTCGGTCAGGGCCTGCCTCGCTTCTAGCAGCGCTGCTGCCTCCATCGGGCCGCCGCCGATGGTTCCCACCGTGGACCCATCAGCACGGAGCAGCATCTTGGTGCCCACCTCGCGCGGCGTAGAGCCGCGCACTTCAATGAGCGTCAGCAGGCAGCCCGGCTCTCCGGAGCGGATCGCTGCCAGCACTGCTTCATAGACCAGTTCCTTCTCGTCCACGGTCGCCTCCCAGCCCGAAACAAGCGGGACGGGTTGAATCCCGTCTCCGCTTGTCGATTATACACCAGAAAGCCGGTATTGCCAGATTGCGTCCGGCGGCTACTGCCCCGACCAGCGGTGATACCAGATGTTCAGCAGTTGCGCAAACTCACCACTGGCCTTCTGGTGCCCGGCCGCAGTGGGGTGGCTGTCACCCGAAGAGGAGCCGTAAGCGCAGGAGTTGCTGGCCACCGTCTGAATATGCTCGATGGCTCCGTTCCGCCAGCGATGGTGGTTTCCGGTCGCCCAGCCCAGGTCGTTCGTATTCGTGTTCCCGCCATTCGACGTCAGAACCGAGTAATAGTCAAAGACCACGACATTGTTGTAGGCATAACCGCTCAGCCAGTCGTTGACCAGCCAGTTGTTGAAGGCACGGGCGTTGGCCGCTGCTGCAGCTGAAGTGCTGGCCTGGGTCAGGGGCGGCGCAGTGATGACCACGAACAGCTTGTCCTGCCGCGTGGCAAAGTAGCCCAGGATGTCATTGTAGATGCCCTTGGCGTTCGCCACGGTCAGGCTGGAGCCGACATACTGACCGCGCAGCGGGTTGTCGCCCACCGTGGGCGGATCGTTGGGATTTCCGCCGATATCCGAGTTGGGGAAACAGGACTTGAACATGATGATCTGGTTCTGCCCGCCCGGATCTGTCGCCAGGCGAGAATAGCTGGCGTGCTGCGCGGATTCGGCGTAGAGGGCCGCGGTGTACGTGTTCCGGTTGGGACCCACAAACCAGGTCCACCAGTGTCCGATGTCGGTGAGGTTGCCGATGCCGTCTGGCCCCCAGCCATAGTTGGTGTCGCTCACAAAATAGTTGTTGTCTCTGAGGGTGATGCCCAGCCGGCCGCTGTCGTCCAACCAGCCCGAACCGGTCGAGTGATGGATAAAGATGAGCTTGACTGTCTGCGCGGGTGGATTCGGGTTCAGCGAGCCAGCCGCTGTCGGCGTAGGAGTGCGGGTCCGCGTGGCGGTGGCTGTCGCTGTTGCCGTTCTGGTCTGGGTAGCCGTTGGCACCAGGGTTGGGGTCGCCGTGGCTGTGGCTGTGCGCGTCGCAGTACGGGTCGGGGTTGGCCCGCCAGCACCGCTGCGGTAGCAGACAATGAGCCTGGGGCGCAGCGCGCTCGTGCCGTACTCGCTGCTGGCGAACTGGAAGCTGGCCGCTTCTGTGGCCGAGGCGCCGCGGAGCAGCATGCCCCGGTTGGCCAGGGCACCGCTCACCCACTCTGCCACCAGCGAGGTCACATCAAAGGCGTACCAGCGCGGCGCGCTGTTGGTCGTGATTCCGCTTTCGCGAACCAGCCTGCGATCGGTAGCGCCGTTGCAGCCTGGCGCCCCCCACGGGTTCCCTGTCGCGGCATTGGTCCACGTCTCCTGGCACAGGTCCGCTTCCCGCAGCACAGCAAAGAGGTCCAGTCCCATGTTCTCGGCAGACCAGCCTGCGGCATAGAGTTCGAGCTGAGCCGACAGGACCGTGGCGTCGAAAGGCACCTGACTGAGATCAAAGCTGAAGTGGGAAGCATACTGCTGGCGGTAGCCCACCTTGAGCAGTGTGGCTGTGCACTGGCTGGTCTCCCCGCCATAGGCGTACAAGTATGTGTCCGCCGCACCGGCATAGCCGCCATTTCCCGCCTGCAGCACCGTAGTGATCGGTTGGCCACCACCACCGACAGTGGCTGTTGGCGTGAACGTCGGCGTGCTGACCTGGTCGGTGGTGGCAGTGGCGGTTGGCGTCCTGCTTGCCATTGGCGGAGCAGTCGAGGTCAGCGTCGCCGTTCGGGTTGCCGTGGGCGACCCGGCCGCTCCGCCGCGATAGGTGATCACCAGTCTTGGCCTGCTGCCTGAGTTTGCATACTCGGCGCTGGCCAGGTAGAAAGTCGCTGCGGAAGCGGCGTCCCTGGCTTGCAGCAGGATACCCTCATTGGGTATGACATTGCTGACCCAGTCCTGCACCAGCGCGGTAAGGTTCAGACGATAGGTCTTGCCGACCCCGCTGGTGCTCACTGAGCCATCGGCCGTCTGGCGCCTGTCCAGCGCGCCCTTGCCGCCCGGCACCTGCCAGGGTCCGCTCGCACCGCTGCTTGTCCAGTTTGCCGCGCAGATGTTCACATCGCGCAACACCGCGTAGGCGTCGAATGTAAGGTCGCTGCCGGACCAACCTGCTGCGTAAAGATAGAGATCAGCCTGGGTCACCGTCGAACCGCTGGGAATCGCGGACAGGTCAAAACGCACCAGTCCGACCTGCTGTCCTTTGTAGCCGACCTTGAGCAGCCCATCGAGACAATAGTTCTGGCCGTTATCGTACACATGTAGCCAGGTGTCCTCGCTGCCGACGTAGCCGTTCAGGCCCTGCCGGAGCTCGACGGTCTGCTCCTGCCCGCCGCCAGCCGTGGTCGGACTGGCGGTTGGCGTGGCCGTCAGGGTGGCCAGCGCAGTCTGGCTCGCCGTGGCGGTCTGGGTTCTCGTCGCCGTCGGCGTGCCAGTGCGGCTGGGTGTAGCTGTCAGAGTGGCTGTCCGCGTCGGCTGGGGCGTCCCCGATTCGCTGTAGCACAGTTGCAGCCTGGGCCGCTGAGCAACTGTCCCGTATTCGCTGCTGCGGTAGGTGGCCGACCCTGTGGCCGCCGGATCATCCAGCAGCAATCCATAGTTGGGCCAGGTGCCTGCGACCCAGCCGCGCACGAGCTCCGTCACGTCCACCTGGCGCCACCCGGTCGCTGTGGAGAACGAGCCCAGTACCGCGGGCTCGTAACCGCCATAGTTGTTCCAGGTGACCGACGTCTCGGCCCAGTTGGCGCTGCTGCGGTACAGATTCACCGTGTGGCCTGCGTCACCGGAGTAGAGGTAAATGGAGAAAGTGGCCGAAACCACCGCCGCACCGGCTGGCACTGTGGACAGGTCAAACCGAATCAGGGTGCGCTTGCGCCCTTCGCCCACCATGCCGGTGTACAAAGTGTCCGAATTGCCGGTATAGTCCGGTGAGGACTGCCAGACGTAGGCGTCGTTGACCGTGCCGGAGGTGCCGCGCTGAGCCAGCCACAGGGTGCACTCGCCTGTCCCTGTGGTGGTCGCACTGGGTGTCGACGTGACCGTTGGGGTCTGCGTGGCAGGCGCTCCCCCGGCATCGTAGGTGATGACCAGCCTGGGTCTGAGTGTCGGCGTGGCGTGCTGCGCGCTGGCAAAGTAGAACAGACCATCGGGCGAGCCTGCCCCGCCCTTGAGCAAGAATCCGTTATTGGCCAAACTGCCGCTCACCCACTCCTGAACCACGGAGGTCAAGTCAAGCGAGTACCAGCGGAATATGCCACTGGTCGTGAAGCGGCCCTCGGCCGTGCTGCGTCGGTCCGCCGCGCCGTTCGCGCCCGGCGCCTGCCAGCTTGTACCTGGCTGAGCCAGAGTCCAGTTAGTGCTGCACATCTCCACCGGGCGCAGCAGAGCAAAGACATCGACTGTCATGTCAAAGCTGCTCCAGCCCGCCGCGTAGAGTTCGAGCCTGGCTGACTCAATGGCGCTGCCCGGTGGCACTGCGCTCAGATCAAAGCGCAGCAGCCCCTCATAGCGGCCCTTCTGATCCACGCGCCAGAGGTCGCCGTTGCAGTAGTTGGTGCCCGTTGGGGCGTAGACATAGAGGTAAGTATCTTCCGTTCCAGCGTACCCGTTCAGCCCTTGCTGCAGCACCAGCGTCTCTGAACCCAGAGCCGCGGCCCGGGCGGCCGAGAGCGGCCTCGCCCCGGAGGGCAGAACCACAACCAGGCTGCAGGCCAGTACGATCCAGGCAATGGTCCGTACACAGCGGTGACGCTTATCCATGGTCAGCTCCTTGAGCAGATGTCACCATATGGTAACCCAATGCTGACGCATTGTCAACTATCTTGCTCCTGAGAGTGTGGAATAACTGCCCAGGGAGCGTGAACGACAGGTTCGTAGTTGCCGTAGGTCTCTGAGCTACTGCGAAGAGGCGCTTTAGCGCTCCCCTTCCGGACGGTCTCACCGCGTCAGTGGGTGGGGACAGGCCAAAGCCTGTACTACGAACCTATCGAGGTCCGTAGTTGCCCCGAGTCTTGGCACTACCAGGCACAGGCGCCAGGGTGCTCCCATCCCTGGCCCGCTTTTTCCACACTCTCTTGCTCCTGGATCGATCATCTATACGAGGTCGTCCAGCGGCACTCCCCTGGCATCGGCGCGCTCCTGCTGCCAGGCCTGGCGGTCCACCGGCGGCGGTGCCTCAACACTGGCCTTGCGCTGTTCGAGGCTGAGGGCATCGCTTGGGCAGGCGCTCACGCACAGCCCGCAGCCCATGCACTTGCTCCCGTCAACGTGGCACACGCCATCGTCCATGGCCAGCGCGCCAAAGTGACAGCGCTCCAGGCAGGCCTCGCAGCCCACACAGGCGTCATCATCCACGCGCGCGATATAGTTCGAGTGCGCCAGTGCGTGCGCCTGGCCAAACTCGACCACCCCGCGCAGAATCCCGCAGCAGCAGGGGCAGCAGTTGCAGATGTAATGGATGTCCTGCTGATAGTTGTACACCGTATGCACCAGGCCCGCCTCTTCGGCCTCGCGCAGGATGCGCAGCGCCTCTTCCTTGGTCACCTGACGCACATGCGGAAGGTGGGCAAACACTCCCTCCACCGGGGCAAAGTTCACGCAGTTGAACTTGGGATACTCGCAGCGCTGCCCGATGAGCTCTCTCTGCTTGCGGCAGATGCACTCCCTCACGCCCCAGTCCTTGGCGTTCTCGACCAGCGCGCTCACCCGCTCATAGGGAGCCAGCTCGATGTCCGCCGGCACGGCCTGCTGCACAGGAATGACACGAACTAGAGAGGGTCCGGGCCCGCCGACCATGCCCTCGCCGCGTGTCTCCTGAACGAGCTGCTCGAACAGCTCGGCCATCTCCTTGTCGTAGTAGGCCAGCGACTCTTCGTAGGAGCCCACCACGAACGGTTCCAGCCCAAAGACGAGGCCATTCTCTCCGCGTCGGACACTCACCAAACCGCGCCTGGCCATGCCCTTGAGGGTAGCCAGGGCGGCCTTTTCCTCTACCCCGGCCCGTGCGGCGATGGTCGCCGCATCCTCGCGCCTCATGCGCATTGCCGCGCCCAGCTCGGCCTGCTCGGGAGAAAACATCTTGGCCAGCACCTTGAGCTCGGTGCCTTTGGGGCTGCGGGGCAGCCCGTTCGGGGTTCTGCTCAAACGGTCAGCGAGACGCTCATAGACGGCCTGAATCTTGCTCATGCTGTGCCTCCACGCCCGGATTTACGCATTGTGTCGATGCCTGCTCATTCTATCACCGCCCCGTTCGCCGCGCAACTGGCAGGCCCTGCCATTTGGCCTCCGGCTCTGTTTGCTCGAACGGCGGCGCTGTGCTAAACTTGACTGTCCTTGCTCTGGATGAACGCGGCAAGCGCACCTCGCGTATTAGTGAGGGCCCGTCGTGACCACTATGGCTAACCACACTCAACCGCTTACCACGCCTGAATACGACCTGAGCCACGCCGTTCACGCCAACCGACTGATCGGCATCTGGCGGCTCTCCAGAGGCTTCCGCTGGGCCTACCTCGCCGCCACGGTGAGTCTGGGCATCGCCGCGGCTGGCCGCGCCGGGGCCTATCTCACCCTGCGCTATCTGGTCGACACGGTGCTGGTCGGCAACCGCTTTGGCCGGGAACTGGCTTACGTCGTGGTTGCCTTCCTCGCGGCCTCGGCCGCAGAGGGATTGTTCAGCTACCTCAGCGGTCTCTGGGCCGCGCAGACCGCCGAAGGCGTGGCCATGCGCCTGCGCAACTATCTCTTTGACCATATCCAGCGGCTCTCCTTCACCTATCACGACTATGCGCAGACCGGCGACCTGATCGCGCGCTGCACTTCCGATATCGACAGCGTCCGCCGCCTCTTTGCCGATCAGGCCATTGGCATTGGGCGCATCATCTCGCTGTTCCTCATCAACCTCATCGCCCTCGTGCGCCTGAACGGACCGCTAGCCTGGCTGGCCTGCGCGGTTCTGCCGCTGCTCTTCGTCGCCTCGGCGCTCTTTGGCCGGCGGGTCGGAGCGGCCTTTGAGGCTTATCAGGCCCAGGAGGCTCGGGTCTGCACTGTGCTCCAGGAAAACCTCACCGCCGTCCGCGTAGTTCGCGCCTTTGCGCGGCAGGATTTCGAGCGGGACAAGTTCGACCGCGAGAACGCCCTCAAACTGGAACGGGCACGCGGTCTGTGGACTATGCACGCGCTCTACTGGCCCATCTCCGACACGCTGTGCGGCCTGCAGATGCTGCTCTGTGTCTGGGTGGGTGCTCTGCGCGCGATAGACAAGGTCATCACACCCGGTACCTACGTGGCCTACCTGGGTATCGTCATTGGCATCATCTGGCCCATGCGCAACCTGGGCCGGTTGATTGTGAATATGTCAACGGGCCTGGTTTCTTACGTGCGCCTGCGCGACGTGATGCAGCAGCCGCGTGAGCCGCTGGATCAGGGCGACTATGTTCCGCCTGCACCGCTGCGCGGTGAGCTGGCCTTTGACAACGTGTCGTTCCACTATCAGTCGGGCCACGAGGCCATCTCCAACGTCAGCTTTTCCTGCCAGCCAGGGCAGATCATCGCCTTGCTCGGTTCCACCGGCTCAGGTAAGACTACCCTGGCCAACCTGCTGCCTCGCTTCTACGACTATGACTCGGGTTCCATCCTGCTGGACGGCATCGAGCTCAAACGCTATCCCCGCCGCTACCTGCGGCAGCAGATCGGCATCGTCGAACAGGAACCGTTCCTCTTCTCTCGTACCATTCGTGAGAACATCCGCTATGGTGTTGACCGCGTGGTCAGCGACGACGAAATCGAGCAGGCCGCGCGCTCTGCGGCGATCGACAACGAGATCCGCGCTTTTTCCCAGGGCTACGACACCCTGCTGGGCGAAAGGGGCATCACCCTGTCCGGCGGTCAGAAGCAGCGCGTTGCCATCGCCCGCACACTGCTCAAGAACCCGCGCATCCTCATCCTGGACGACTCGACCTCCTCTGTAGACGCCGAGACCGAGGCCCTCCTGCGCTCGGCCCTCGACCGCCTGCTGGCGGGTCGAACCACCTTTGTCATCGCCCACCGCGTACAGAGTCTGATGACCGCCGACGAGATCCTGGTCTTGAAGCAGGGTCGCATCGTGCAGCGCGGCACCCACGCCTCCCTGCTGACCGAGGAGGGCCCCTACCGCCAGATCTACAACCTGCAGGTGCGCATCGAGACGGAACTGGAACGTGAGCTGTCCTCGGCCGACAAGGATCACCAGTGATAGACACCGAGCTCGATCAGGAACTCAACAAGGCCCGCCCGGCTGCGGCGACGATGCGCCGTATCCTGGCCCTTGCCGCGCCCTACCCCCGCACCACGGTTGGCTTTCTGCTCGCCGTCGCCGTCGTTTCCGTCCTCGACTCGGGCTATTCGATGATTCGGCGCGCCATCCTCGACCGCTACGTTATGCTCGGCGAGCGGACCATTCTGGCTCCAGCACTGTGGGCCTATCTGGGCACCATCTTCCTAGAGGCCCTCTGCGTTCTGGCCTTTATCTACCTGGTCGGCATGCTCGGTGAACGAATCGAGTACGACCTGCGTCGGCGCCTGTTCAGTCACCTGCAGGACCTGTCCTTCTCCTACTTTGACCGTACCCCCGTCGGCTGGCTGATGGCGCGCGTCACCTCAGATACCGAGAGGCTCGCGCAGCTCGTAACCTGGGGTGCGCTCGACGTGGTCTGGGGCATTGTTAACATCGCCGCCTCGCTCACCTTTATGTCCATCATCAACTGGCGTTTGACCCTGGTGGTCATCGCCTCCCTTCCCGTGCTGGCCTGGGTCGCCGTCCAGTTCAGCGAGCGGATTCTGATCGAGTTCCGTCGGGTTCGCCGCCACAACTCGATGATCACCGCATCGTTCAACGAGAACATCACCGGCGTCAGGGTCGTCAAGGCACTGGGCCGAGAAAAGGCCAACCTGACCGAGTTCAGTGCCCTGACGCAGCAGATGCACGATTCCAGCTACCGTGCGGCGCGCCTGTCGGCGCTCTTCCTGCCGGCGGTAGAGATGATCAGCGCCGTGACCGCCGCCGCTGTGATGGCCCTCACCGGCTGGCAGTCGCGTGTCGCCGGGCTGACCATCGGCGACGTCCAGGCGTTTGTGTACCTCATCGCCTCGATGCTCTGGCCCATTCAGGACCTGGCTCGCGTCTATGCCGAGATGCAGCACGCGGTGGCCTCGGCCGAACGCATCTTTGGACTGCTGGACACGCCCCCTGACATCCGCGACCGCCCTGACGCCATTGACCCGGGAACGATCCTGGGCGACATCGAGTTCGACCACGTCGGCTTTTACTACGATGCGGACAAGCCGGTCTTGTCCGACTTGAGCCTCTCGGTTCGTGCCGGCGAGATGATCGCTCTGGTGGGCCCGACCGGCGGCGGCAAGTCGACCATCGTCAATCTGCTGTGCCGCTTCTACGAGCCGCGCTCTGGCACGATCCGCTTTGGCGGCAGGGACTATCTGCAGCTCTCCTTGCATGCCATTCAGTCCCGGCTGGGAGTGGTCCTGCAGACCCCGCACCTCTTCTCGGGAACGTTGCGTGAGAACATCCGCTATGGTCGCCTTTCGGCCACTGACGCTGAGGTAGAGGAAGCTGCGCGGATGGTCGGGGCCGCTGGCTTTATTCAGCGGATGGAGCGGGGGTTCGATTCGCCAGTCGGTGAAGGCGGCCAGCTCCTGTCGGTGGGCCAGAAGCAGTTGATCAGCCTCTGCCGCGCAGTGCTCGCCCGCCCCGAGCTGCTGGTTATGGATGAGGCTACGTCCTCGGTGGACACGCTGACCGAGGCGCTCATCCAGAAGGGGATGGAAACCCTGCTCACCGGGCGCACCAGCTTTGTCATCGCGCACCGCCTCTCTACCATCAAGCGTGCCGACCGCATTCTCTTCATCGATGGCGGGCGCATCGTCGAGTCAGGAACACACCGCGAGCTGCTACGCCAGCGCGGGCGCTACTACAATCTGTACACCAGGCAGTTCCGCCGCGACCTCGAGAGCGAGCAGGAAGAGTTCGGCCCTGGCGAGGCCGAGCTCCTGTCCCAGGTATCCTAGCAGCCAGGTGTCGCTCAGAGCGGCAGAAAGGAGAGCTCGATGACCATCAAACAACTGGTAGTGGTCGCGGACCACTCCTGGCCGAACATAGCGGAGGTTTTGCGTGCTCTGGCGGCTCTGGCTGCCCGCGACGGCGCCGTGGTCCTGTTCGACGGCAACGTGCACAGCGGCCGCCTGGCGGAGCAGCTCTGTGCCTCCCCTGCCGAGGTGGTTCGCTTCGTTGGCGGCAGGGTGGCCGCGATTGACCCGACTCGCTGTGACGGCTGCGGCCTATGTCTGTCGGCCTGCCGCCTGTGCGCGATCCAGCGGACCGATTCCGGCATAGCGATTGATCCTGCCATCTGCGAGGCCTGCCAATCCTGCTACTACCAGTGCCCCATCCACGCTATCGACATGCTGGAGCGGGATACGGGCACCTGGACCAGGTCTACCTGGGCGATGGGGGCGCTTTTCTCGGCCAGGCTAGACGTGGGCCAGCCAGACTCGGGCAAGCTGCTCAACGTGGCGCGCCTGCAGGCCCGCACGGCAGCAATGGCGGCGCGCCCTGCGACGCTGATCGTGGCTGCGCCAGCGGACCAGCCAGAGGCGGTCTCATCCTGCCTGTTTGGCGCTGACCTGGCGCTCTTGCTGGTCACCTCAGAGCAGGACCTCCAGGGCCTCGGCGCGCAGAGTGCGATGGCCGCAACGGCACGCGTCCGCGCGATGGCCCTGGACTGCGCGTCGCAGGGGCTGGAGCCGCTGCGCGGCCAGGTCGAGGCGGTGTGTCGTGACCTCGCGCTGGACCTGGCAGTGGCGTCGCCTCCCCTGCACCGCGAGAGCACCGCCAGCCCCGCAGCGGCGCAGTCCGTCGGGTCGCTCAGCCAGGCCTGGCCGGGCATCCGCCGTCGTCTGTGGGTCCGGTGACCAGAGACCCGACCGATGATGTACGAGCGCTACGCCGAGGTATATGACGAGTCCGGGCAGATTGGCTTTAGCCTGCGCATGCTCGAGTACCTTGATCGCGTCCTTGAGCGCCATCCTCCGCCCGCGCACTCTCTGCTTGATCTGGCCTGCGGCACTGGCACCGTGGCCCTCGCCTTCGCCCAGCGCGGTTGGGAGGTGTACGGCGTGGACGCCTCTCCCGAAATGCTCGAACGCGCCAGAGCCAAAGCCGCTGCGCTGGGACAATCCGTCGCCCTGAGCTGCCAGGATATGCGCCGCTTTGTGCTGCCGCACCCCGTAGCGCTGGTCACCTGCCTCTACGACAGCCTGAACTATATGCTCACCGAGTACGACCTGCGGCGGGCCCTCTCTGCCGCCGCTCAAGCCCTTTTGCCCGGCGGTCTGTTTGTGGCCGACGTCAACACCCGCTATGCCCTGGAGCACGGCTGGGGAAACAACTGCTTCTTCACTGAGGGCAAGAACCTGGCCATGGTGATGGACAGCTCCTGGGACCCCACGCGCGAGCTGTCTACAGTTCACCTGGTGGGGTTCATCCGCAACGACGCTGGCCTGTACGAGCGCTTTGACGAACAGCACGTCGAGGCAGCCTTCGATGACGCGACCATGCGCTGTGCCTTTGCCAGCGCGGGTCTGGAGGTGAACGCCGTCTACGAGTGCTTTACCTTCTCGTCAGCCAGCGCCGACGCCAATCGCCTGCTCTGGGTGGCAGGCACTCCTCCCGCGAAGCAGAATGGAGGTGGCTGAGATGGACCTTGTTCTGCGCTTCCTGGGGATCCTGCTGGCCCTGGCCTATGTGCTCGAGCGAGCACGCTTCGCCTCCGTACGGCTGCGCTGGGTGGCCCTGGCCGGCGTGTGGGTAGTGTCGGTCTACACCATCATGCTCATTTTCCGCGATGGCCTGAGCCTGGGCCGGGTACTGCTGGTGGTTCTGGCGCCGCTGTTCTCGCTCACTCTGCTCTGGGCACGCCGTCAGCTCTACGTGCTCGTGCGCTGCTCTGACGCTGACCCACCTCTCGCCGACTGCCCCCCAGCCCCTGAGGAAAAGCTCTTCCTGCGCGCCAGCGGCCTCTTTGAAGTCAACGAGCAGAAACGGCTCCTGGCGGATGTGCCTGTGGTCTTTTGGACTACTCGCCTCGGCGATCACATCATCGCCGCCAAGGTCAGTGCACCCAGCATCCTCGGTGTGGGCGTGCCTGGCGACGAGCGCGGCTGGTGGTATGCCTTTGTCGAACCGCAACAGGTGCTACGGCTTGCGGCAGGCGTGCTCTACTTTGGTCCCTGGGCCCGGCAGGCTCTGGGCCTGCTCTATGCCAGGTCGATGGAGCTGAAGCTGCTGTACTTTACTTGCGCCGACCCTCTGACCTTGCAGCGCCTGGCGACCGCCCTGCAGTCTCCCTGAACAAAGCAAGGCGACACAGCACGGTGTCGCCTTGTTGTGCCGCCAGTCTGGTTACTTCTGGATCTGGGTTCCGGTCTTGCCGTCCAACGCCTCGACGGCCTTGTCCAGGGAGGTGATGATGGCCCTCCGCCCGCCCCACTCCAGAAAGCGCACGCAGGCCCTGACCTTGGGGCCCATGCTTCCGGCCAGGAAATGCCCCTCGGCCAGGTACTTTTTGGCATCGGCCAGGCTCACCTCGCGCAGCGTCTTCTCTGCCGGTTGGCCATAGTTCAGCCGCACCTGCTCCACGTCGGTGAGGATGAGCAGCGTGTCCGCCTTGACTACCTCGGCCAGCCTTTCGCCGGCCAGGTCCTTGTCGATTACCGCTTCTACCCCGCGCAGCGAGCCATCCGTCTCCCGCACCACGGGGATGCCTCCGCCGCCTGAGGCAATCACGATGATCCCGGCGTCCACCATCAGGCGGATGGCCTCATCTTCGCAGTTGGCGATGGGATCTGGCGAAGCCACCGTGCGCCGCCAGACCTTGTCCCCCGTTGGCTTGACCTTCTTGACGATGTACTCGGGGTGCTCCACCTTGAGCTGACTGGCCTCTGGCTCGGTCATAAAGTTGCCCACCGGCTTGCTGGCCACCTCGCCAAAGAACTCGGGGTCATCCTCTCTTACCAGCACCTGATTGACTACCGCGATGACCGGTGTTTTGAGCCCGTGCCTCCGCATATAGTTCTGCAGCGACTGTTGGAGCATGTAGCCGATCTGCCCCTGTGTCATCGCCCCGACAATGTCCATACTCTGCGCTGGCACCGCCGCCTTGCCTGCGTCTTGCTGCACCATCAGGTTGCCCGCCTGTGGGCCGTTGCCATGGGTGATGATCAGGCGGTCCTCTTTCTTCATCTGGGCAACGATGTTCGCTAGTAGCTCGGTCGTGATGCGGCAGTTGTGAAACTGCTCCGCCGAGCTGCCCTTTTCGTGGGCCTGCTTGATGGCATTGCCCCCCAACGCGACCAGTAACCTCATCTTGCTCTCCTGGATGACTCGGATAAACGCAAGGCTCCCGCCGGAGCCCGCACCTACATGGTCAGTGCCATCACCGCCTTTTGCGCGTGCAGGCGGTTTTCAGCCTCATCGTAGACCGCCGATTGGTGGCCGTCCAGCACGTCGTCCGTCACTTCGACGTTGCGGTCGGCTGGCAGAGGGTGCATAAAGATGGCATCGGGCCTGGCCAGGGCCATCTTGCGCTCATCGGTGATCCAGTGCTTGTACCTCTCAATGATCCTGGCGCTCTCCTGGGCATCGGTTGTGTGTACCAGAGGGCCCCAGGACTTGGCATAGATGACGTCGGCATCCCGGAAGGCCTTGTCCATGCCGTTGGGCTCGCTGATGACCTCGAATTGCGTGCCGAACTTGTCAGCCTGCTCCCGGGCCTGCTGCATGATCTGAGGCATCAGCATGAATTCCGGCGGATGTGCCAGCACCACATCCATGCCAAAGCGCGGCATCTGCAGGATGAGCGACTGCGGCACCGACAGGGGCTTTTGATAGGAGGCGGCATAGGCCCACGAGACCACGATCTTTTTGTGCCGCAGGTCACGCCCCTTCTTCTCCATGATCGTCATCAGGTCGGCCAGGCACTGGAAGGGGTGATAGATGTCGCACTGCATGTTGAATACCGGCACACGCGATGCCTGCGCGACCGCATTGAGATACCCGTTGCCCACGGCCCAGTCGCAGTGGCGGATGGCAATGCCGTCGAAATAGCGGCCATAGATCTGGCCGATTTCTTTGGGCGTGTCGCCGTGCGCGATCTGCGTAGTCGCGCTTTCGATGAACGCGGCGTGTCCGCCCAGTTGCGCCATGCCCGCTTCAAACGAACCGCGCGTGCGCGTGCTGCTAAAGAAAAAGAGCATGGCCAGAACCTTGTCGCGCAAGTAGGCGTGTGGCTCACCCAACGCCCGCTTGCGTTTGAGATCAAAGGCCACCTCGAGGGCCGTCTCTACTTCCTCTCTGCTGAAATCCAGATCACTGATCAGGTCACGGCCGCGCAAATTGGTTTGCATTAGCACCTCTCCCTCTGCTCATCGCGATTGAAGGTCAGTGTGACCGAAATGGCCACTCATTCTCGCGCTCGGCTCGCCGGCTCCGTGCCGCGCGCCGAGCCCGTCTTCTCCGGCGAATACTACCGCAGCTTGTCGGCCAGGACTCGAGGCAGCCAGGCGTACCACTCGGTGGCGCGTACCACATCGTCGAGCAGAACGTGCTCATTCATCGTGTGTGCCGTGACCTCGTCGCCTGGCCCAAACCCGATGGACGGAATCTGCGCCTTGCCCATCCAGTATGTGCCGTTGGTGGAGAAATCCCATTTCCCCAGTGGCAGTGCCTGGCCCCACAATGCCTGGAGCGCCTGTTGCCCCGCCTGCACCAGCGGATGGGTATCTTCCATCGCCCAGGCCGGAAAGTACTTTGCTACCGGAAAGACAAAGCCGGTGTACGACGGCGTGTCATAGAACAGCTCTTTCACGACGATCTCTTGCTGCAAGTAGTCGGGGATGAGCCCCCTGATCTGCGCAATGACCTCGTCGTGGGGCTCGTTCAGCGTGATGCGTCGGTCAAGGTATATCGTGAACAGATCCGGCACGGCATTGAGCGAGGCCGTGCGCACCGTGGCATCGGTCACGACTACCGTGCCGTTTCCCAGAATCGGGTGGCTGCCCAGGCCCGAGCGCAGGCGCTGGTCAAGGTCCCGGATCCCCTGGATCACCGGCATCATCTTGTAGATGGCATTGTCGCCCAGATAGTGCGACGCAGCGTGGGCCGACGCGCCGCTGGCCGTGACTTGCAGCTCGATGCGCCCCTTGTGCCCGCGGTACACCCGCATGCAGGTGGGCTCGCCGATGACGACATAGGCGGGCCGTACCCCGGGGTCAACCTGCACAAAGGTGTTGGGGGCAATGCCATCGCACCACTCTTCCATGTTGCCGAAATAGTAGGCTGTATAGCCGTCGAGTAGGCCCAGATCGCGCGCGATGGCCAGGCCGTACACCATTCCGGGGGTACTGCCTTTCTCGTCACAAGCCCCGCGGGCAAACAAGCGACCGTCCTCAACCTTGCCCACGAACGGATCCCACGCCCATTCACTAGCATCACCGATGCCAACCGTGTCGATGTGCGAGTCGTAGACAATGACTCTGGGCCCGTTCCCGATGCGCCCAATGGTGTTGCCCATCCGGTCGAAACGCACCTCGTCGTAGCCCAGCAGGCGCATTTCGGCCTGAATTCGTTCGCCCACCGGCCCAATTTCCGAGTTCATCGAAGGAATGGCGCAGATGTCACGCAGGAAACGAACGATGTCCCCCTGTGCGGCTTGCACGCGTTGTCGGATGTCAGTGACTGCTGGCATATCTCTCCCCCTGTGTTTCTTCAAGGCCGGTCATCTCGTTGAAATCGACTCCACCCGGGTACAGCGTCTTGGCTTCTAGTATGGCGGAGGCGGCCAGAATCGCCAAACTACCCCGTATTGCGCCGAAGCGGCTGTACCGGTCCCGACGCACGGTCCTAGGTGCCAACGCGGCGCTCCTTGACCCCCGCCCAGGTGGCGACGCCGGCCATTACGCTCATCACCGAAGTGACCATCAGCATGCTGCTCAGCCCGATGCGCTCGGCCAGCATCCCGCTCACCAGTGGCCCGCCCCACATTCCCAGCGCGTACACCGCCTGGAACACGCTCATCGCCGAGGCCCTCTCGCCCGGGGCCACGGTCTTGATGGACAGCCCCGTCAGCAGCGGGTAGATTGGTCCGTAGCAGAGGCCGTAGGCGCAGCGGGCCAGGGCCAGCATGGCCAGGCTGCTGCTTCGGCCTGAGGCGAGAATGCTCAACGTCAGCCCGGCGAGGGCAACGATGATGATCGTTCGCTCCGACCTGGCCTGCACCAGCCAACCCGCCGCCAGGGCGGTTACCGTGGCCGCGATCTGGCCTCCCGCTACCAGCCAGCCAATCTGCGCGGCGTTGGCCCCGAGCTGTTCGGCGTAGACGGGCACAAATCCATTCACCACATAGTTCACGTACATCAGCATCGCGCCGATCACCGACACCAGCAGCAGCCCGGGCTCGGTGATCGTCTTGAGCAGCCCCTGCAGGCGCACCGGCTCCCCGCGCTCTGTCGACTCTTCCGGAGCTCGCAGCACCAGCAGCAGGCCGATTGTGGCCAGCACAGCACCGGCATAGAACGGCCCGATGTAACCGTAGCGCCCCGCAACCAGTGCCCCCAGCACCGAGGCGATCACCAGACCGAACTGCTGAAAGAACGCCACCAGCGACACGGCGCGCACCGCATCGCGCCGGGGAAAGTAGCTGACGAAAAGCACCGCAACAGACGAGTAGAACGAAGCGGCCACGCCGGCCAGCGTGCGGAACACGGCCAGCCATTCCGGCGCCGGCGACGAGGCCAGGCCCAGGCAGCTCACTACGATGATCGAGAACCCGGCCAGCACAAAGGGCTTGCGTCGTCTCCAGCGGTCCGAGATCATCCCCAGTGGAATACGCAGCACGGACTGCACAAACCCGTACCCGGCGACGACAATGCCCACCAGGGTCAGCGACGCGCCGATATCTTTCGCATACACCGGCAGAAAGGCCGAGTAGACATGCTGCGCCGCCCAGAAGCACGAGACGGCAACACAGTAGGCCGCCAGCAAGAGCCGGTGTTGTTTGCCTGTGTCGATCACGATGAGGTCAACTCCTCGAGCTGCTCGACCTGACCCGGTTCACGAGCCTGTCCACGGCAGGTTCAGGCCCCGTACCAGCGTCTCTCTCCTGGTGTCGCTCAGAACGACGGCATGGCTTTCTGCGCCAGCATCCAGAACTCGCGCACGTCGGCCAGGATGCTCGAATCAGGCAGGTGTTCGTACAGGTCGTCGTGGGTCACCCAGCGCAAAGTCAGGGTCTCTATCCTCTCGGGCATGCTCGGCGGATAGTACCACCCCGCTTCGTGGCGGTGCTCCTCCGTTCGACATGTCCCCATCAGATCCCACAGGATGGCCCTCTTGTCGGACGAGTACTCCTCGTACTTGTAATGATAGAGCCGCGACCTGACCGGAGCGCTCTGCAGAAAGGCCGGAGTCACCAGAGTCACAAAGACGCGTTCGGCATAGCGGCCGTTCTTCTGAAAGCACAGCGCGTTCTCGATTACGCGCAAGAGCTGGTTGCGATGGCAGAGATACCTGGTGTCCGGCGAGATGTCCGATAGCCACTTGAGCTCGACCATACACACCCAGGGATGCTTGACGTTCTCCATCTCGATGCCGCTCTCGGTTTCCTTACGCAGCGCCACCGAGCCCAGCGCAAGGTCCAGGCGAGTGTTCCCCTCTCGCTTGAGTGGCGGCACGGGCAGGGCTTCCAGCCAAATTCGGGGCTCTGCGGGCTGTTCGAGCCTTTCTCCGGTCAGAACGGCCGTCAGCGCCTCCAGCCCTCGTTCCCTGGCCGCAGCATAGCCGCAGGCCAGAGCAAAGGTGCGCACGCGCTCATCGCGCGATTCTTCGTTCTCCCGTTCCCAGCAGTGCGCCGTCAGTCGCAGCAGGCTCTCCCACTGCGCGTCGCTGCATTGCAGGTGCTTGCGGAGCGTGTCCTGTTCACGCTCCAGTACGACCGACAGATCCCTGGCCACTTGTCCCCTCCCCTGGGCTTGCCGCAGGCACACAAAAAAAGACACCGCACCCCGCCGAGCGGTGGTCGGTGTCTGTACTGCTCCCTCGGCGCGAACCCTCGCGCCGCGGCACCCTTGCCCGGCATGGCCCACGACAACGACGGGTCATCGCCCTATTCTAGTCGCTGCCGGACTCGTGGTCAAGCAGGCTGCCGCGCCGAGAGCCCCCCGATCAGTTCGCGCAGCCTCTGGGCTAGGTCGGAGGTGAACCGCTGATATGCTTCGCGGCGCTGCTCGATGCCTGCCGGTATCTCGCCGAACAGAGCGGGGTAGTGCACGTCCGACATGCTGGCGTAGGGCGCTCCCACGCGCACCCTGACCTTGCCCCAGAAAGGCCGGCCCGGCTCGGTCAACGCCACCGGCACAATGGGGAGAGCATTCCGGGTGAGCTCAAAGAACCGTCTGGCGATGGCGGCCACACCGTGCGTCAGCGGCCGCAGGCCAGTGGCGTCCCGGTTAGAGTCATTTCCGCGTTCCGGGGCAATCGTCACCAGCCTCCCCTCCATCAGGCTATCGAGCACCTGCTGCCGCGACCCTGAATCGTCACCTTCGCGGAAGATGGGGATGACGTCCACCTGGCGCAACAGGCGCGGCACCAGCGGTGCCCCCACCATGGCTATGAGCGTCGCCAGCGGACCGAGTCGCGGGCGGGCGTCAAGCAGGGCGCTTTCGGTAAAGCGGCGAAAGCGCGCCTTGTCCAGCATGTCCGCCGACACGACGTATTGACCGTCCGACCGGCCGACGTGCCGCAGCAGAGCCAGGCAGAACAACAGGTCAACGGGACTGGAATGGCTGACCACCATCAGTGCCGCTCCCTGCGACGGGATGTTGTGCGCGGCCTGGAACTCCATCCCGCGCAGGTACTGCAGGGTCGTGACTACGAGCTGCACAGTGGGCAGTCTGCCTCCTGCGAACAAGAACACCACCGCGTCTGTATCGCTACGCACCGTGGCGGCGCCGCTACCTTGCCCTTACGCAAGCAGCACACCGGCCGGCACTGGAGCTTGGCGACGACCCTGCAGACACTCACTCGCTGTCGCTGCTACTTGCAGCGGATCTCGACAGTCCCTTTCACCCACTTGCCTTTGACCTGGCTGGGGATCATCGCATCGAGCACATCGGTACCGACCCAGTTGAGGATGCTCTGATTATCGAGATCCTTCACCGCGACATCGGCCGAGTACCCATCGCTGGCCAGCAGGGTGATTGTGGTCGAGCCCTCGGCCTTGGCTGCCTTGAGCAAGTCGAGCAGGCCGACCCCCTTGTAAGCCTTTCCATCAAAGTCGTAGGCCACTACCGGGAGAGCTTTGAGCTGGTCTAGGCTAAACGGCTGGCCGCAGACTTTCAGGATGGCCGTGCCGCCGCCCACTTCGTTGACCGCGACCACAGCGCGCACCCAGGCACCCTTGCTCACGCCGGGCAAGACAGCGTCCAACGCATCGTTCTTGCCAAAGGCCAGCATGCAGTCCTTGGTGAGCTGCGCCACCTTGACTTCAGCCTTGTAGCCGTCAGCAGCCTGGAGCGTGATCGCCTCAGCCCCGCCGATCCCGGCCGAAGCCAGCAGGTCGAGCAGCCCCACACCGGTGTAGGCAGTGCCGTCGACGTCCGCCTTTACCGCAGGCAGGGCCTTGAGCTCATCGAGAGTAAAGCCCTTCCCGGCCACCGCGAGCACCGGCTCTGCGGCGACCTCGGGTTTGTATTCGATCTTGACCAGATTCTTGACCCAGGCACCCTTGCCCTGACCCGGAATCACCGTCTGCAGAACGTTTTCGGCACCGATAGCCAGCAGGCTCTGCGCATCCATCTTGGCCAGCGATACCTCCGCCTGATAACCATCCGCCGCAACAAGCACCAGTGTGCCCGTAGCCGGAACGCCGGCATTGTGCAGCAGCTCCAGCAGCGGCACTCCGTCGTAGGCCTTGCCGTCGCTCTCGAGATGCTTCTGTGGCAGGGCGTGCAACTGGCTCAGCCCGTACTCTTTCCCGGCCACAGTCAGGACCACCGGCTCCTTGGTGGGCACGGGAGTGGGCGGAACGGGTGTTGCGGTCGGCCTGGGAATCGGCGTCGGCGTAGGTGTCGGCGTCGGGGTGGCACAGCCAGCCAGCGCAATCGCTGCGACCACCAGCAATACTACCAGGTTCTTGAACTTGATCACTTCTTGACCTCCCCTCGCAGGTTTGTCCGGGCGTACAACCCCGGCTGACAACAAAAAACGGCGCCCCTCATTCGGAAAGGGAACGCCGCCTGCCTCTGACAGGGTTGGTCGTCCTCCTTTCCGAGTACGGGAGGCGTGTCCGTTTCCTGGCACGCCCTGTACCGGCTCTGGGCCGGGATGCGCTCGACCGCCATGGTCTGTCACCGAAGGTCGGCCGAGTCGGAGAACCGGGAGCGAATGCGCTATTCGGTGTGGCCTGCCCTTGGGCGGAGCAGGCTCGTTCGCTGACGCGCACGAGCATACCACAAATCCCGTTGGGAGGCAACTTGCCGGGCCCCGCGTTCAATTTGACTTTTCGCGGGTTCGTATTACAATTGTTACCGAAGGACGAAGTGAGTTCTGGCCGTGACGAGAAGACTGCCCTGAACTGCGGAGACTGGGCAGTCCTTTTTTTACCCCCGGTCCTGCTTCGCCTCAAATCAACGTTCGAAGGAGTTAGTTTCGTGTCCGACAGGGTTACGGGAACCGTCAAGTGGTTCAACAACGCAAAGGGCTATGGCTTTATCACTCGTGAAGGTGAGAAGGACGTATTCGTCCATCACACCGCCATCGAGTCCCAGGGCTTTCGTACGCTCGAAGAAAACCAGCGTGTCGAGTTCGAGGTCGAGCAGGGCCCCAAGGGCCTGCAGGCCGTCCGCGTGCGGGCGCTCTAGCCTCCGCAAGCCATTCTTTACCCAATCAAGAGGAGAAAGCAGTGACTAAGAAATTGTACGTCGGCAACCTGAGCTACAACACCACCGAGGATCATATCCGCGAGGCCTTCGCCGCCATCGGCGAGGTCCAGTCCGTAGCTCTGATCATGGACCGCGAGACCGGCCGCTCCAAGGGCTTTGCCTTTGTTGAGATGACCGACGACGCTGCCGCCCAGCAGGCCATCAGCCAGCTCAACGAGCAGCCGCTCGACGGCCGCAACATCCGCGTTTCCGAGGCCCGTCCGAAGGCCGAGGGCGGATCTGGCCCGCGCCGCGACAATCGCCGCTGGTAATCGCTTTCCAGACCCAGCAGCGCGCAGTAGCGCAAAAGGTTAGCTGACAAACACTGCCGCATGGCCCCTCCGCAAGCCATGCGGCAGTTTGTTTGTCTCGGTCAGGCGCCTCGGCAGATCATAGTGCCACGCTCTCGCCCTGGGCGGGAGCGGACTGCCGTTGCCGTCTCGCTGCGCGCCAGCGGGCGCTGTCGTCGACCTGTACTTCGTTCAGGCGCCGGTACAGCCCCTGGCCGGCCATGAGCTGCTCGTGGGTGCCCTGCTCTACAATCCGGCTTCCCTCCAGAACTACGATCGTGTCCGCGGAACGAATCGTGGACAGGCGATGCGCGATGACAATCGTCGTTCGTCCGACCATCAGCCTCTCCAGCGCCTGCTGAATGAGCATCTCCGTTTCGGCGTCCACCGAGGAAGTGGCCTCGTCGAGAATCAGGATCGGCGCATCCTTGAGCACCGCTCTGGCAATGGCCACGCGCTGCCTCTGCCCGCCCGAGAGCTTGACTCCCCTCTCGCCAATCACCGTGTCATAGCCCTGAGCCAGCGCCGTGATGAACTCGTGCGCATTGGCTACCCTGGCTGCGGCGATCATCTCCTCTTCGCTGGCACCCGGTCGGCCAAAGAGGATGTTCTCGCGCACCGTGCCGTGGAACAGGAACACGTCCTGCAGCACGATGCTGATCTGCTTGCGCAGGCTGCGCAGCTTGATGTCGCGTACGTCTACGCCATCCAACTGAATCGAGCCCTCGCACACGTCGTAGAACCGGGGAATGAGCTTGGACAACGTGGTCTTGCCAACCCCCGTGGGCCCGACCAGGGCAGTCACCGTTCCCGCGGGAATATCCAGGTTCACCTGCTGCAGCACCACGTCGCCCTGGCGGTACCAGAAGGCCACGTCGCGCATGGTGATGGTGCCTCTGGCCCGCTCCTTGAGCTCGACCGCGCCGGGCCGGTCCGCGACGTCCGGCTTTTCGTCGAGCAGCTCGGCGATGCGCTCCGCTCCGGCCAGCGACTGCTGAACTGCGTCCCAGGCCTCGCTCAGGGCGCGCACCGGTTCATAGAGCCGCTCCAGGTACAGGAAAAAGGCCACCAGAGAGCCGAGGCTCAATGCACCGACCAGCACGAGCCGTCCGCCAAAGAACACGAGCACCAGCGTGCCCAGCCCCGAAAAGAACTCGACCAGCGGCTGAAATGCGGCCATCAACCGCAGTGCATGCAAGTTCGAGTCGCGGTAGCGCACGATGTGCCCGAGGATACGCGTGGCCTGTGTGTCCTCACGGGTAAAGGCCTGTATCTCACGGATGCCGGACAGGTTATCGTTGAGCACGGCGTTGAGTTCGCCCAGCTCCACCTGCCGCTGCCTGAAGGCCGGCCGCACGTACCTGCCGTAGCCCCGCATCGCTACCACGATCAGCGGAATGGGCGCCATGCTCAGGAGGGCCAGCGTCGGGCTGACGCGCGTCAGCACAACCGTGACCCCCACCAGCATGAGCACGTTCACTGCTACATCAGGCACTGCGTGAGCCATCAACTGCTCGATCAGATCCGAGTCGTTGACCACCCGTGACATGAGCTGCCCGGTCTGCTTGTCTTCGTAGAACGATGGCGAGAGCTGCTGTAAGTGCTCGTACACCGCCGCCCGTACGTCCGCTACCACGCCCCACCCCGCTACGTGCGCCATGTACGAGCGGACAAAGCGCAGCACAACCTGAGCGGCATAGGCCGCCAGTCCCAGCAGCGCCAGCCGCGTCAGGCTGGCCATCTGCTCCGCGCGGACGCCACTCGACGTCACCGTATCGACCATCGTTTTCACGACCCAGGGAACAACAAGGCGGACGGCCGTCAGCAGGAACATACTGACGACCGTCCAGATGAGAGGCCAGGTGTATTTCCTGGCAAAGCGAAACACAAAGCGCAACGGCCTCATCACGCGCCTCCTGCGGCTGCCGCCTTTGACTGCACTTCGTCTGCTACCAGCATCCCGTCCCTGAGTCGGATCAGCCGCCTGGCTCTGGCGCTGACCGTGGGGTCATGGGTCACGATGATCAGTGTGAGCCCCTGCTCCGCGTTCAACCGCTCCAGGATCCCCATCAACTCCTGTCCGGACTTGGAATCCAGGTTGCCGGTGGGCTCGTCGGCCAGGAGCATGAACGGATCATTGATCAGTGCCCTGGCCACTGCCACTCTCTGCTGTTCGCCGCCGGAGAGCTCGGTCGGGCGGTGCTTGAGCCGACCGGCCAGCCCGACGCTGCCCAGCAGTTCCGCGGCCCGCTTCTGGTCGCCCCTGCCGGCGGTATAGTAGTGCGGCAGCTCCACGTTCCGCACTGCGCTAAAGCGCTTGAGCAGCGAATAGTCCTGAAACACAAAGCCGATGCCTGTCCCCCTGAGCCGCGACAACTGCGCGTCTCCCAGACTGCGTACGTCCTTGCCACGCAAGCGGTACGTCCCCTGCGTGGGCAGGTCCAGGCAGCCCAGCAGGTTCAGCAGAGTGCTCTTGCCCGACCCCGACGGTCCCACAATGGCCAGATACTCGCCCTGCGCGATGCTCAGGTCGAGGTTCTTGAGCGCGGGCACGGTCACTTTGCCCATGCGGTACTCTTTACCCACATCGACCATTTCGACCAGTGTCTTGCCAACTTCGTTCATCGTCGGCTATCCTCTCCGCAGGGCCGCGGTCGGCTGAAGCGACGCGGCTCGCCAAGCCGGGTAGATGCTGGCCAACACACCCACGATGAGCGAGACAATCACTGCGATGGCGACGACCTCCGCCGACACAGTGGCCATACCCTTGACCTGTTCGATGAGCCGACTGGCAACATAGGAACCGCCCAGCCCCAGTGCGAGACCGCCCGCCCCGCCGAGCAGGGCAATCAGCACACCCTCGCTGAGAAACTGCAGCAGGATATCGCTCTTTTCCGCACCAACCGAGCGTCTGAGGCCGATCTCCCAGGTGCGCTCCGCCACCCCGACCAGCATGATGTTCATCAGCCCGATGCTGCCCACCACCAGCGAGATCCCGGCAATGGCCGACAGGATCACCGTGATCGTCCGGATAATGGCCATGCTCTCTTCGCTCCATTGCAGGGTGTCCTGCACCATAAAGTCCTCCGGCGACCCGGCGGCGATGCCCCGTCTTGCCCTGAGGATAGTGTTGATCTCGGCCACGGCCGTCTTGCGCCGTGCCGAGTCGCGGTCGTCCACCCGCGCCGCAATGTAGCTGATGATGGTCTTGCCCTCCGTGGACAGGCGCATCTGAGCGGTATGCAGCGGCAGCAGCACGGCGCGGTTGGCAATGCCCACGACTCCCGGCCTTCGGCTTGTCACCCCGATGATGGTAAAGACCTGCGGCACGTCGGATTGCACGATTCTTAGGGTTTCGCCCACTGGATTGGCCCCTTTGCCCCATACCTGGTCCACCAGGCTCTCGTCGAGCACCACCACTGCCGCGGCCTGGTCGTTGTCCTCCAGCGTGACAAAGCGCCCGTACTTCATCGTCGTCCGAAACACGGTCAGGTACTCGGGCAGCACGCCGTCGATACCCGGGTTTGGCACGTATTGCCCCTTGTAGATGACCTGTGCCCAGCCCTCGTAGAGTGGCGTGATCGCCACTACCCTGGTGGCCAGCCGGCGCAGCGCTTCCACGTCCTGGGCTTCCAGGCCCCTCGGCTGAGATTGCTGAGGCACACCCGGCCCAGGGAGAGCCGCCCCCTTGACGCTTGCGGCAAGGGAGGACGCCTCCATCTCAAGAGGCATCACACCCATGTACGGCATGAACTGCGGGCGAATCTCCACCGTCCCGGCTGACCAGGCCTCCATCTGCTCCTGAGTGGAGCGGCGCAGGCCGTTGCCGAGCGACACGATCATGATTACCGCCCCCACGCCGATGACCACACCGAGCATGGTCAGGCCAGAGCGCAGCTTGTTCGTCCGTAGCCCGAGCAGGGCAAACCAGAAGTTGACCAGTCTCCTCATAATGACCTCACGCTATGCAGGATCCTCACAGGATATCCTTGTCCGCGCCTATTGCCAGCGCGGCCTGATCGGCGACTGCAGCACGACTCGCACCAGCTCACCCTCGGCCAGGCCCTCGACGATCTCCGTCTCGATGCCGTCGCTGACGCCGGTCTTGACCGCGCGACGGTTGGCCCGGCCCTTTTCGACCACGAGCACGAATGTACCCTCCAGGTCCCTCTGTACGGCCATGGTGGGCACCTTGAGCACATTCTCTTTGCGGTCCAGAGGAACAGCAACGTTCGCCGACATGCCCACGCGCAACTGCAGGTCGCCTGGCTCGAACGTCACCGGCACGTTGAACACGGTGATGCCATTCTGATAGGTGCCATAGCGCGGGATTTCACCAAGCTGACCGGGCACGCTCTCCCCGGGGAAGGCGTCAAAGGTCAGCGTAACATCCTGCCCTTCGGTGAGCCGGCCAATGTCCATCTCATTTGCCGCCGCTTTCACTCGCAACGATTCGGCGCTCATCAACGTCAGGAGCGACTGCCCCGGCGCAACCGTGGCCCCGGGAGCCACCGTGACCTCTCCGATGACCCCCGTGAAGGGCGCCACGATGGTCGCCTCTTTCACGCTGGCTTCAGCGTCGGCGGCCCGCCGCTGTAGCTTGACTACCTGGGCCTGGGCCTTGGCCACATCGGGGTCCACGTCGCCCTCTTCCAGGGCGCGCAGGCGGTCCTGAAGCTGCTGCACCCTGGCCTGGGCCTGCTGAACGGCCGCCTGATGCTTCTCGAGTTCGATGGCTGCGCTTCCAGCCGCGATCTCTTTCACCAGCACATCAACGTCTCGCCTGGCCTGCTCCACCTTCTGCTCGGCTGCTCGCACGTCCATATCATGTCGCAGCAGAGCTTGATTGTAGGTCTCTCGAGTGTTCAACATGACGATGCGCAGCAGCCACTCGCGGTCGCGATCCTCTTCGCTCGGGTGGGTGATCCAGGCATAGGGCCCGTGCTCGATCTCGGCCAGGTCCGCCGTGATACGCTGGCCCTCCAGAGCATCACGGGCTGCTTGGCCATCTCTCGTTTCCACCAGCGCGTCGCGGGCCAGCTCGAGCTCGGCCCTGGCCGTAGCCAAACGGTCAGCAGGTGTTCCCTTGCCCTTCTTGAACCGCTCCAGCTCGCTGCGCGCATCATCCAGCGTTTGACGGGCCTTGCGCAGCTCTTCCTCTAGCGCGATACGCTTGCTCAGCCCGCGGTCCTCCACCAGCCGGTCGAGGTCGTTCCTGGCCGTCAGCAGCTCGCCTCGCACTTTGGCCAGGTCGCGCTGCAATGCGGCCGCATCGAGTTCGATCAGGAGCTGCCCTTGCTGCACCACATCGCCAGGGGTGGCGTAGACCATGGCCACGCGTCCCGCAGCTTCCTGAAAGGAGAGCCGCACCGTGCGCAGGGGCTCGATTGTGCCGCTCAGAAGCAGCGCCTCGGCCAGCGGTCCCCGCGTGACAGCGACATCATTGGTCTGTTCCACCATGAGACCCGGTGTCTGTTGCTTCGGACTGAACAGGTTCTTGGCTCGTGGGTAGGCCCAGACGGCACACAGAAGCAGTGCCAGCAAAGCAACTCCACCCACAATCGCATTCACTCGGCGGCTGCGCCGCTCGTCAATGTCGTACTGGTCGTTTGCCATGATTGGCTCCATTCCGTCACCTGGTCTCAACGCATGTACACGCCGCCGCCATAGGGGCTTGTGGCGGCCACGAGCGGCACCATCACCGTTTCGCCTTCAACCAGCCCGGACAGCACCTCAACCTGGATGCCATCGTTCATCCCCAGTTCGACGGTGCGCTGCTCGATGCCGTTGTCCTTGCGGCGCACGTCGACGTAGGTTTCTCCCATCTGGTTGTAGCGGACTGACGCCGAGGGGATGGTCAGTACGTTATGGCGCTCGCCGATGAGGATGCGGGCGTTGCCGTACATCCCCAGCCGAATGGCCGATTCGCCTGGCTCCAGCGTGGTGACGACCTGGTAGTAGGCAATGCCGCTCTGATTGACCACCTGTTGCGGCAGGTCAAGCACCGTCCCAAGGAAGATCTGGCCTGGGTACATATCAAAGGTCACGCGCACTGTCTGCCCCACTTCGACCCGGGGGACATCGACCTCGGTGACCTGCGCCTTGAGTCTCAGCTCGCGGAAATCGGCCAGGAACAGCACCTTCTGGCCGGAAGCCACGGTGTCGTTGGCTCCAACGTACAGCGCCACCACCGTGCCATCGAAGGGAGCGCGCAGCGTGCCCGCATCCACCGACGCCCGCGCCGACTGCATCGCTGCCTGCGCTGCCTCATAGGCGGTGCGCGCAGCCTCAACCGCTCCGCTCTCGCCGCCGGCCTTGAGTGCATCGACTTTGGCCTGAGCCGTAGCCAGGGCCTCCACAGCCGCGCGGTAGGCCAGTCTGGCCGCAGCGGCCGGATCGTCTTTTGCCTGGAGCGCCCGGTCGAGGTCCTCTTGAGCGCGCGCCAGCTCCCGCTGTTTGCTCTGAACCGCGTCGCGTTCCTTCTCCAGGGCCTGCCCGCGCGCGGTGCGCGCCTTGTTCAAGGCTCTTTCTGTTTCGGCCAGGCTTTTCTGCGTCTCCGCCCGCTGCGGATCATCGGGGGACATATCGCGCAGCACACGCTGGCGAAAGGCCTGGTCGTATTCGAGCCGTCGGATTTCTGCCTGCCCTTCACCGATCTCTTTGAGGCGCAGCTCGTCCTGAGCCACGCGCAGCGCAAACGCCGCGTCAGCCACTTGCTGCTTGAGCGGGCCTGTGCCACTCTCTTCGGCCAGAGTCAGCGCCATTTTGGTGTGCTCGGCCCCGTACTGTGCCATCGCCAGGTCGGCCTCGGCCCTGGCCAGCTCACCCTGTCCTGAGCCCTTCTGCGCCGCCTGCAGTGCCGCCTCGGCGGCCTTCAGGTCGGCTTCGGCCTCGCGCAGGGTGCGCTGGTATCCGGTAGTGTCCAACTGGAGCAGCTCTTGCCCTGCCTGTACCTCCTGGCCAGTGCGTACGGCCAGGTTCACGATTCGGCCAGAGACGCTGCCCAGATCAAGCTCCAGCGAATGTACCGCGACTACCTGCCCGGCCATCTGCACTACGGTGGCCACAGCGCCGCGCTTTACCTCGACTGCCGACGCATAGGCCTCGCCGGAGCCCGAGTTGCTGCGGCAGGCGGCCGTCAGCAGCAGGATGGCAATCATCAGCAGGGCTCGGCATTTGTGTTGCCAACGCTCTCTCATTGAACAGAATCCTCCCTCAGTAGCGGGTAAATGCACGGGTAGTGGACGTCGTACCGGACGACCTTGTTCCACTGGCGGCGCGGGTCGCGGGCCTGCTGCGGCCAGGGGCGGCCGGCCAGCCACCCCTGTCGAGCCCACTCCTCGTTTGCATGCGCCCTCGTCTCGCCGTGTTCCCGGGCCCGGCGTTCCGTATGGATGACGCTTTCACGCAATCCGCCAGGGAAGTCAACTCCCCTGGCGGATCTGTCACCTCGAGCTGGTGCATCGGTGCAGTCCTTCTCGGGTTGGCGGGCGGGCAGCTTCCTTAGGCTATGGATTGACGGTGGCCGCGCTCACAGCCACTCGTCATAGCCTTCAAGGTGCAGGTCGTCGCACACCGCGCGCAGGTCGCGCCGCAGGTTGGCGTTGAGCCCGATGCCGTCCCTCATGACTCGCTGCACGCTCTCGTATTCCTTCTCCCCGGCCACATAGATGCGCTCGTGACCGGGCTCTTTCCGTGACCCCTGCAACTGGCGCATGATCTGGCCGGTCGTGTGCCGCGACTCTTCCAGCGGCACAAAGTGACCCACATCCACGGCCAGGAAGAAATGGCCCAGCATGAACGGCCTCCTGGCGCCCTTTTCGTCTACTCCCAGCAAATCCTGCAGGAACGCGCCTCCCGCCAGCGACGCCGAAAGGATCTCGACCATCGTGCCCAGACCGTAGCCCTTGTGCCCGCCCATCGCCTCGCCCTGGCCGCCCAGCGGCAAAAAAGCCGCCTGCCCCTTGTCCAGAGCCTTGAGGATCTGCTCGGCATTGGTGGACGGCCGTCCCTGCGCATCGATCAGCCAGCCCTCTGGCACTGGCTTTTCGGCCCTGGCCAGCACTTCGATCTTGCCGCGCTGGGTGATCGGCGTTGCGCCATCGTAGCAGAACGGAAACGGCCCGTCCGACGGTGCGGCAAAGGCGATGGGGTTGGTACCCAGCATGGGCTGCGTACCAAAGGTCGGAGCCATCGCCGGTCGCGCGTTGGTCACCGTGAGGCCGATCATTCCTTCCTCGGCCGCCATCAGCGAGTAGTAGCCAGCGATGCCAAAATGCGTCGAGTTGCGCACTGCGGCCGCGCCGAGCCCGTATCGCCTGGCCTTGCCGATAGCCATTCTCATCGCGCGGTAGGCGATGACGTGCCCCATCCCATGGTGCCCGTCGAGCACCACCGTCGTCTCCGTCTCGCGCACGACCTCCAGGACGGTGACCGGCAACTGGATGCCCAGCCTGATGCGGTCGCAGTAGTACTTGAGCCTTCCGATGCCGTGCGATTCGATGCCGCGCAGGTCGGAGGAGATGAGCACGTCAACGCAAATGCTCGCATCGTCCCCCGGCACACCCAGGGCGACAAAGGCGTCCTGTATCAGTCGCTTCGCTGCTCCGACCGGGAGGCGAACCTCCTCACCTGCTCGCCCAGGCGCTATTTCGGGATGCGCCACTGGTGGTATTCTTCTTTCAGCACCGCACTGGTCACGCCAGGCAAGAGCTCCTCCGCCTCAACGACCAGTTCGTTGTAGAAGCGATCCGCTACCTCATAAAAGCCGTGCCACTGCACATAGTCGGGTCCCATCATCGCGGCGCCGTGGCGTGCCCTGCGGCCTTCGTGGTGCCAGAGCATGTAGTAGGTCCACTCGATCTTTTCGTCAAACTCCATCGGTGTCAGCTTGCCCGCGGCGCGCAGAGCCTTCATGATCTCCCCTGCCGGCAGGGCGAACTTGTTGTTGTACAGCTCGACCGCGTCGTCATACTGCTGGAAGAAGCTGGCCCGGAACGGCGGCGAGTGGCACTGGGCGCACACCGAATCCATGCGCGCTCGTTTGGTGTCGGCATCCTCCACCTTGACCGAGACTGCCGGCCTGAGCGTCCACGAGATCCTCAGCCCGACGTCGTGGTTGACCCCCATGCCCGGCACAGCGCTCATGTGGCAGGTGGCGCAGGTGGGAGCCGCGCTGTAATCCTCGCCCAGCACCCAGGGGCGCTGCGCCAGGGCCATCCGCTCACGGTTGGCCTTGAAGGCCACGCCGTGCTTGCTCTCGTCATAGATCTCGACCTGCGGGTGATCCGGCCCCATATGGCAGTTGCCGCACGCTGCCGGCTCTCTGCCCACCGCCACGGTGAACCTGTGTCTGGTGTGACAGGTGGAGCAAGCGCCCAGGCTGCCATCGGGATTGATGCGCCCCATGCCCGTGTTCGGCCAACTGGCAGCGGTAGGCTTGTGGTTCTCATCGAGCATTACCTGCGAGCCGTGGCACTGTCTGCAGCCCATCACTGCTGCTGCCTCACCCTCGACTCGCTCACCGAGAATGTTGTCCAGCGAAGCCAGGATGTTTCCTGCCTGCGCGTGGCGGCTGGCGCCGAACTGACCCGCTTCAGTCAGGTGGCACTTGCCGCAGTCCTTCGGCGTCACCAGCAAGCTGATGGTGAACCCGTTGTGCGCGAACGCATCCGGTTCATCCGGCTGAGCACCGTGGCACTCGTAGCAGGCAGTGCCCGCTTTGGCCATTACGCTACCGCTCCACTCCTCAAGCTGCGCCTGGCCAAAGTTGTTCGTCTTGTGGCAGGCGATGCACTGCCGCGATTCGTCCGAGAGTGGCGCGAGCTGCACCACTGGCACGGATGGTGCGGCCTTCTGGAGCGTGAATCCCCACTTCCACCAGGCAACGCACATCAAGATGCCCAGCACCAGCAGCAAGTTGAGGTAGGCTACCCTTACAAAGGTGCGGTGGGCGCGCGGCCCCTGGCCGTCTTCCGCTGCGGCTGTGCTGCCTGCAGCCAGCGTGCCCGCTGCGGTCACCCGCTCCATCACTTCAGCCCCGTGCGGCGCAGCCTTTAGCTCTTCGGTCAGGTCCTGGCCAGCGAGGTGCTTCCGCATGTGCTGGCCTTCTTTCCACAGGCGGTTGCCGGTCACATCATAAACCTTGCCGTCCACTGCTACCAGGGCCTTGCGCCCCTCCTTGCCGTCGAACCCCGCCAGGGCAGCCACCGTCATTCCTTCACCGGCCGCAGACGGCGGGGCGGTCTTGGGCGCCTTCATTCTCCTGTCCAGCACGAACGTGGCCACGGCAGCCATCGCCACCAGCAGCACATACTGAGCTAACTTGATGATGAATACTTTGCCCCACGTCCCGGCAAAGATGGTGCCGGTGTTCGCGTAGCGCAATGTCGTGAGGATCACCCCGCTGATACCCATAATCGCGATGCTGATCCAGCCCAGCTTGCGTTCGGCCTTGGGTAAGCCGGTCGTCAGAAACTGTGGCCGCACCATCAGGTGAACGTAGAGGATTGTGCCGAGCCACAGCACCGCCGTGAAGAGATGGATGTAACCTACCACCAGCTTGAGCACGTTGAGTGCCGGCGATGTGGGTGGGTTTGGCGCGGTCACTCCAGCCGGAATGGGCCAGACATAGCCGCCTTTGGCATAAGCCGCTCCTTTAGAAGTGAGCGTCCCCCCGCCTTCCGGCGCCACGTGACAGATGCCGCAGGGTTGCCCGGTCCTCGCAGCATAGTCTGGCGTAGCATGGGAAACTTGACGAGGAAGAGCAGCCCACACGACGAGGGCTACAAAGAGAATACAGACTAGACTCAGACTGCGTGACATCCGTCTCATCGGTCTGCCTCCTGATGACGTGGATAGCTCATTATACCGGCAGTCCTCGCGAGCCGACAACTCGTTGCGACGATTCATGCTGCGGCTGGCCTGGTGCACATGCCCCTTCCGATGCTGAACAGACGATCCGACAGCCAGCCAACGCTAATGGCCAACAGCAACATGAGCAAGAGCTCGGGGATCAACAGGTAGCGCTGCCAGTCCAGCCTGGTAAGCAAAGCAGGTATGCTGGTCCCGGCCACGGCCGCCACAACAACCAGGTGCAGCGGTTGAGCGTGATGCCCGGCGAGCCAGTCTGAGGCACCACGCAGTAACCGCCACAATCCGATCAGCGCGAGCGCCAGGTTCACCGGCAACAGCGCCGCCAGAGGAAGAGGTGCGTCCTTCCTGGCCAGGTCAAAGAGCAGTGTCGTCCAGCGGCCCCACCCTGCGGGCATTACCGCAGTGGGATAATCGCTCGCCTGTTGCTCCATCTCATTCAAGCGCTGCTCGAACATCTTGATGCCGCGACCGACCGGGTCGCGGTAGAGAAACGGGTTCCAGAGCACAAAGGCGACGAGCGCCGCCGTCGTCAGCAGCAGCGCCACTGCTCCGATGAAGGCCGCCCGGGACCGTAGCGAACCTGACCCACGCCTGGCAACGGCACCTGCCAGAACTAACCCGCTTCCGACCAACGCCAGGCCGTTGAGTTTGATCGCCCCGGCAGTGCCCGCCAGCAGTCCAAAGACGAGCAGCCAGGCCAGAGCGACTCGCCGGCTGTTGCTCGACAGCGCCCTCTGCCCAACCCACACTGCCGCAGTCAGCGCCGCCAACACCGGCGCTTCGGCCATCGCCTTCCCCAGGGTCTTGGACCAATAGGAACTCACCAGGCACTCTGCCAGCCAGATCCAGGCGGACGCGCGACCAAAGGCCTGGCGCAGCCAAAGGTACCAGGCCCAGCAGCTCAGGGCCGCCAGCACCGCCATCGGCAGACGGGACCACCACAGCAGTCCCGGCGATGGCATCGCTCCCCGCTCTACGTTCTCTTCCTGCGTCAGGTAGAAGCGCCAGGGAGCGTTCACCGTGGTGTATCCGCCCAGCCGCCTGCCCAGCCCTATGACGTACCTCGTCACGGGCGGCTGAGTGAGCGTCCAGTAGTGTTCGTTCCAGACCGGTGAGGACCACCGCAGCTTGACGAACTGTTCAAAAGCCACGCTGCTATAGATCCACTGGCTCTCATCGGGGAAAAAGGCGACCTGCGGGATCCGGTGCACAAAGTACAGCAGGAGCACCAGGGCCACCAACACGGACTCGATGCGCGCCAGACGCACGCCCGGCCTAGCTACCATAGCAGACCCAGCTCCTGTCTTCCCAGGTCGCGCCAGTCCTGGCTTAAGTCGTTAGTTCCAGTCTGACCTGGGCTGACCCGTCGGATGATTCTGGCCCACATAGCCTGGCGGGCTGACCAAAGGCGGCGCAGGTCTCGCACAGCCAGCCCTGGCTCAATACCGTGACCTCGCTCGTTGCGAGTGCATCGAGCAGCGCCTGATGCAACTCGGCGCACTCGGCGGGTGCGGCGCTGGCTCGTGCCTGGTCACTCAGGTCGATGAGGTGGTGCCAGTACCGACCGCCGCCATCTGAACACAATACGTCGGCATCCAAAACCTTCAAGCGCGCATCGTCGAGAAGCGATTCGTGGCGCCCGTTTCAAACGCTACCGAACCGCCGCTCCGATTGCATTGCGCAGGATCTGTCGTGCTTCCTTGCCATTGCCAGCGGTCAGGTGATACTCGTACTTGCCTGAGACAGCTTCGATCTTGCACATGGTCCACGACGGGCGATCGTCGTTGTCCTGCTCCCAGATACTCACCTTGTGGATGGTGTTGTTTGGGATGAAAAAGTTGTCCTTGCTTTCGGCCAGCGCGGCGTCAGGGCCCATCGCCGAGTACTTTTCCACTAGCACGTTCATCCAACCCAACTGCTGCCTGATTATGCCGAACACGCCCTTGCCCGCAGCCTTGGCCCGGCGTTGCATCTCCTTGACTGCTTCGTTCGCCATCTTGTTGCTCATCTCGGCAAAGACCAGCCGCTGCGGGGTGACCACGATGCTGAACGCCTGAAAGCCGAACAAGCCTTTGCGCCGCTGCGCTCCGGTGATCACACCCAGCACCGGCTCGCCGGAAACCTGGGCCGCCGCCGGGGCTGGAGCCGCCGGTGCTGGTTGGGCCTGCGCCACCGGGGACACGGCCACGGTGCTGCCGCATTTGCCGCAGAACTTGGCGTTGGCGTCCATCGGTGCCCCGCACTTGCCGCAGAATCGCGGGATGTCGAGTGGTTTGCCGCAGCCCGTGCAGAAGCGATTGCCCGCTGCAACTGCCGCTCCACAGGAAGGACAAATGGTGTTACCCGCAGTCATACTGTTCCCTCCATGGTGAATAGTCGCCTAGACTGGTTGAATTGTACTGAAAAGGTACTCTTTGTGTCAATTGCCTGGCCGGCAATGCGCCGCCTTCATCTGCTGCCGTCTTGGTCGGCGCAGACAATGTCGTTGGTACAATCCTCCGGGTAATAGTTGTCCTCGTCACGGTCGTGGTTGGGATACCACACCTGGGCAAAGAAGGGGTTGCGTCTGGCCTCGGCGTCCCATTCCCAGGGCGGCGGGAGACAGGCGGGGCACCAGTGGCCTGCCTTCAGGACCGTATAGGGTCTCATCGCGAATTCGTGACCCACGGCGCACTTCCACCGTATCGACGAGTACAGGTTGCCGTCCCACTCGGCAGAAAGACATTCGCCGCCGCGGAACCGCGCGGCGCCCTGCAGGTCACCCAGGTCGAACACGGCCTTGCTCTCATCATAGCCGTGATCGAGGCGGCGAATCGGCAAATCCGGGCTCATCGTGGGCAGAGCAGCTCCCCAGTCGGGGATGGCCTCGTAGGTGGCCCTATCCTTGAAAAAGGCGGTGATGCGCCGGTCGTTGCCCTGCTTGTACCAGTAGGCGGTGCCGTTGCGGTGCTCCTCGGCCATTCGTCTCATTCGCTCGTAGGTCATACGCTCGACCTGCCTCCTCATCCACGGCCAGCGCCTGTTGACTGCGGCCAGCGCCTTCATTGCTGCTGGCATGTCGTTCTCGATCATCTGCCAGTAGTGCTTCAGGTCGTCCCGCCAGTGGTGCAGGTACTCGTTGAGTTCGCCGCTGTCCTCGTACCATTGCATGTGAAAGTTGCGCAGGGCGAACCAGCGGCGTTCGGTGCAGGCCTCCAGGCCCGTTAGCCCGTTCAAGCGGTAGCTCTGCTGCTGGAAATCGTAGGCCACGCAACGCATCCCCGGGCCACCGCCCATGTTATAGACCCGTCGCCAAAAGTCGCTGTCGTCGGCAATGTCAAGGCAATTCACCAATCCAAACCCCGCGTCGCGGTCAGTGATGTTCTCCATGAAGGCATTGAGTGGCATGTGGAAGGCGATGGGATCCTGCAGCGCCAGCAGCTCGCGGAAGGTGGTGGGCATGATGTAGGTCATGCGCAGCGAGACCCAGTGGCGGAGCTGCGACTCGAGCACCGCCCTTTCGCCGTCGACCTTGGTCGTAGCGTAGAAATCAAAGATCGAGGGCTTGAGCGGATCTCCCACCCGGCCCCAGTGAATTGGCGGCAAACGGTCACCCGTCTCAGCAACGGTGCCGGTGTAGATCAGCCTGATGCGCTCTGCCCCGCCAGGCTGCTGCTCAATGGCTCGCACAATGTGGCGGATGCCCTCCGTGTTGACGGCACGGGCCATCTCGGGGTGGTAATCCGCCTGAGGCGAGATGTAGGCCATGGCATCGAGCACCCAGTCGGCACCGGCCACGGCCAGTTCGACCTCTTTATACTCGGTGGCATCCCCCCACACGATGGTCAATCCGTCGCCCTCAGCTCGGCCCTTGCGCACCTCACCCGGCACGCGCGCCTCTGTGATGTAAGGCGCCAGAATGCGCCGGTTCTTCTCCGACGGACGGCTCAGGAGTACCAGCTCGTAGCGCTCACGGCGCCTCCACAACTCCTTGAGGGCCTCCAGACCCATCGTCCCCGTCGCCCCGAACAGCACCACCCTCTGTCTTTCCTGGCTCACAGCTCTCCTTTGTACACTCCGCTGCGCAAGTGTACACAAAAAGCTGCTGACGTGCCAAACGCTGCGATTTGTCGGCGCCAGAAACACGTGATATACTAGGGTCCTATCCTGGCTTCGGGTCCGGTGCCATGTCCGAATCAGAACAACTGAGCGTCTCGATCACTGTCCCGACTGCCCGGGCGGACGACAACCTGCGTCTGTGCCTCTCGAGCATCGTTGCTGCTCACCCCCCGCCCGACGAGCTTCTGGTGCTGGTCGATGGGGGCGACCCCGAGGCCTGCGCGCTCGCTGCCCAATTCGGCGCTCGGGTGATGCCGACGGCCCTGCGCTCCGGCCCGGCCGCCGCACGCAATGCTGCCGCCCAATTGGTCACCGGCGCCATTCTCTTCTTCGTCGACTCGGACGTAGTTATTCCGCCCGACGCCGTGGCCCGCGTGCGCCAGGCCTTTGTTGACTATCCGGATGCCGCAGCCATCTTTGGTTCCTACGACGACGCCCCGGCTGCCCCCAACTTTTTCTCTCAGTACAAGAACCTGTTGCATCATTATGTCCACCAGCAGGGCTGCGAAGAAGCCTCGACCTTCTGGGCTGGCTGCGGCGCCATTCGCGCTGATGCTTTCCGCGCCGTGAATGGCTTTGACGCCGGCTATCGCATCCCCTCGATGGAAGACATCGAGCTGGGCTACCGGCTGCGCGCTTCCGGGCGGCGCATCCGCCTGGTCAAGTCGTTGCAGGTCAAGCATCTCAAGCACTGGACGGCCGGGTCGCTCATCCGTGCCGACTTTTTGGCCCGTGCCCTCCCCTGGAGCCGGCTCATCCTCAGCAGTGGCGTGCTGATCAACGACCTCAACGTGACCATTCGCAGCCGCGTGTGTGCGGTTCTGGTGTACGGGCTGCTCCTTGCCCTGGGGCTGGCGATCCGCTGGCCGGTGCTGCTCTGGCTGGCCGCAGTGCAGGTCGCTGCATTGCTCGTCCTCAACGCTGACCTCTACCGCTTTTTCTTGCGCAAACGCGGGTTCTGGTTCACCCTCGCGGTCATCCCCTGGCACTGGTTCTATTACTTTTACGGGGCCCTTGCCTTTGCCATTGCCTGGACGCAGCACAACCTGCGCCGCCTGTCTCGCCTCGGCGCGCGCCCCACAGGGCGCCCGACCTCGGCAGGAGGGCTGCAACCGTGACCACAGACGGAGAGCGCATTCTGGTGATTGGCGCTGGGCCGGCCGGCCTCTCTGCTGCCTACGAGCTAGTCCAGCGCGGATGGAAGCCTTTGGTTCTCGAGAAAGCTTCCCAGGTCGGCGGCATCTCTCGTACCGAGCTGCACGATGGCTACCGTTACGATGTTGGCGGCCACCGCTTCTTCACCAAGGTACCCGAGGTGGCACAGCTCTGGACCTCCATGCTCGGCGATGACCTGATCAAGGTCTCCCGCCTCTCGCGCATCTATTACCGGGGCAAGTTCTACCAGTACCCCCTCAACCTCTGGAACACGCTCTCCAACCTGGGTCTGTGGGAGAGCGGACTGATCCTGCTGAGTTACCTGCGATGGCAGGCGCTGCCCTACAAGGAAGAAGAGACCTTTGAGCAGTGGGTCACCAATCGCTTTGGCCGGCGCCTGTACCGCACCTTCTTTCAGGGTTATACTGAAAAGGTGTGGGGGATCCCCTGCTCGCAGATTCGGGCCGACTGGGCTGCACAGCGCATCCAGGGACTCTCCCTTACCCAGGCGGTGCTCAACGCCATTGTCGGCACCGAGAGCGCCAAGTCGCTCATCAGCGAGTTCCTCTACCCGCGCTTGGGGCCGGGCATGATGTGGGAGCGCTTTGCCGAGCGAGTCACTGCCGGCGGCGGTGAGGTGTGGCTCAACAGCGAGGCCGTGCGCATCGACCGGCAGTCCGAGCGAGTCACAGCGGTGACCGTGCAGCGAGGGCAGGAAACGCTCCACATCCCGGTCAGCGGCATATTGACCAGTATGCCTCTTCCCGAACTGATTGCCGCCCTGTCTCCCGCCTCTCCGCCCGCGGTCCAGCGCGCCGCGCGAGCCCTGCGCCACCGCTCTTTCCTGACGGTCGGTTTGCGCGTCCCGCGAGCGCCCCTCTTCCCCGACAACTGGGTCTACGTTCAGTCTCCGGAGGTGCAGGCGGGGCGCATTCAGAACCTGGGCAACTGGAGCGCGGCCATGGTACCCGTTGCCGGCCAGACCAGCCTCGGCATTGAGTATTTCTGCAACGAGGGCGACGCGCTGTGGACCGCTGACGACGCCGACCTGGTGCGCCTGGCGCGCCACGAGCTGGCCCAGATGGGTCTGGCCGTCGAGTCCGAGGTTCTGCCCGGCCCGGTCATCCGCCAGCCCAAGGCCTATCCGGTCTATGATCCCGAGTACCGGACCAATGTCAACCTGGTGCGCGGTTTCCTGGCTGGTTTCGACAATCTGCAGACCATCGGCAGAAACGGAATGCACCGCTACAACAACATGGATCACTCCATGCTCACCGGCATCCTGGCTGCCCGCAACGTTTTCGGCGAGCACAACGACCTGTGGTCCGTCAATACGGAGGACACGTACCATGAGCATATGTCTGGCCACAGGAACGATCAGGGCGGAGGCATGCTCTAGCTCGTATCTTCTTCACTTTTGGCGCCTGCTCAGTGTCGGCCTCTGCTGCGCGCCCTTCTGCCACACCCGTCGAGGCGATCACCGATGACCACATCGCTCCCCATACTGACCTTCCACGACCTCAGCCCGAGCCGGGACCTGCTTTCCCTGCCGCCGGCCCGTTTCGAGCGCATTCTAACCACTCTGGTCAATGCTGGCTGGCAGTGCTGGCCGTTGTTGCGTCTGGCTCAGCGCCTTCGCGACGGTCTGAACCTCCCGTCCCGCACCTTTTGTATCACCCTTGACGATGGCTATCGCTCCGTCCACCAGGTGGCCTTGCCCATCCTGCGTGAACTGAACCTCACCGCCACCGTCTTTGCCCTGGTCGGGCAGCGCCTGGCCGATCCCGACGGTGTGGCCTCGTACCGAGGCCGCCCTCTCCTGACCTGGTCAGAGCTGCGCGAACTCGCGGAGGCTGGCTGCTCCATCGGCGCACACACCATCACGCACCGCAACCTGGCCCGGCTGAGCCCCTCGCAGGCCCTCGATGAGGCGCTCCAATCCCGCCGGGTGCTCTCCGACCGTATCGGTCTTGCCGAAGCCGAGATCCGCGCCTTTGCCTTCCCTGGTGGGCGGGCGAGCACTGCTGCGTGCCAGGCCCTCGAGCCCTTCTTCGCCTGCGCCTGCACCGACGAGCTGGCCCTGGTCACTGCCCACAGCCGCCCGATGGCCCTGCCACGCATCGACACCTACTACCTGCGCCACCCGCGTCTGGCCGCTCTGCTGCCGGGCCGCTGGTTCGAACCCTACATTCGCACCATCTCCATTCCGCGCCGGCTGCGTCGCTCCATCTCCGACCTGGTGGGCGACGGCGTGATCAGAGTGTGACATGCTGCCTCCCCTCGAGTGGTCCACACCGCCGCGCGATGTCGTGATTGGCCCGGGTCAGTGCCATCTGTGGCGCTTTCGGCTCGAACCACCCGAGGCGCACCTGTGGGACCTCCTGTCATCGGACGAGCTGGAGCGTGCCCAACGCTACCGCTTCTCACACCACGAGCAGCATTTCGTCGCCGGCCGGGCGACGCTGAGGCAGATCCTTTCCCACTATCTGGGTCTGGAACCCGGCCGCATCTGCTTCATCTACTCGGGGCACGGGCGGCCCGCCCTGGACCCGGCCTGCCTGCCTGACGGTCAGCCGCCGGCACTGGATTTCAGTCTGGCCCATTCAGAGGACCGCGCCCTGCTCGCGGTGGGTCTTGGAGTCCGCGTCGGCGTCGACCTGGAGCGAATCGACCCGGACAAGGTCGACCAAGACCTCCTCAGCCTGGTCTGCTCCCCTGGCGAGCTGGGCCAACTGACCCCGCTGTCGCACACGGACCAGGTGACCCGTTTCTATCGCTGCTGGACGTGCAAGGAAGCCTATTTGAAGGCCCGCGGCGAAGGGCTTATACTACCAATGAGCAGCATTGCCGTCCTGCGCGATGATGGGGAGACGTTGACTGGGCCCGAGTTGTCTGACGCTGCCTACTGTCCCGGCGCCTGGTCGCAGCTTGTTCTGACTGCCTGGCCCGGATTCGCCGCGGCGCTGGTCTGGGCCAGCCCCCAAGATTCGGACGCTGTCCGGCCATCGTTTCGGCAGTGGGAATGGAGGTCACCTGCATGAGCAGCGAAGAACCAGACACGAAAACCTACCGGGTCGTTATCAATCACGAGGAACAGTACTCCATCTGGCCGACGGACCAGGAGAACCCCCTCGGCTGGCGCGATGCCGGCCAGAGTGGCACGCGCAGCGAGTGTCTGGAGTACATCAAGCGCGTCTGGACCGATATGCGCCCGCTGAGCGTCCGCCGGCGCATGGAGCACACACAACCCCAGTGAGGCCTTTGTGACTACTCAATCGCCTTCTGCTGACGCCACCTTGCCTGCCGCCCCGCGTTCGGCGGTCGAAGCCGAGATCGCGGCCATGGCTGCTGAGGTGCTTGGCCTGCCAACCGTTGGCGTGGAGGACAACTTGCTCGACCTCGGAGCCGCATCTCTCGAGCTGGGCCAGATCATCGTCCGCGTTCGCCAGCGCTATGGTGTGGAGGTGCGAATGGTTCCTTTCTTCGACACTCCCACCGTCGCCTACCTCGCGACCTTGGCGGAACAAGCTACAACGAGAACCTCATGACGATCAAATCGCTTGTCCTCGTGCGCGCCCAGGATATGAGGAATGTCCGCTGAACCATACGGTCACTCCCAACTCGATACCGAAGGACCGGGCTCGTCGGTCATCGTGCCGCGCCAGCCGCCGGGTTCTACCGTTCCGGCGTCCTTCGCCCAGAGCCGGCTCTGGTATATCGACCAGTGGCAGCCCAACAGCCCGCTCTACAACGTCGCCGACGCCTATCGACTGAAGGGACCGCTTGACGTCGACATCCTGAATCGCTGCCTGACTGAGATCGCCCGACGCCACGAGGTGCTGCGCACGCGCTTTGTTGCTCCAGAGGGCTTGCCTCTGCAGGTCATCGAGCCACCCTCGCCCATTGCCAGTACCCTGCGCGACCTGTCTGCGGAGCCTCGCGCGGAGGTGGAAGCACGCCTCCAGGCGCTGATCACCGCCGAAGTGCACCGCCCTTTTCGTCTCGACGAGCTTCCACTCTGGCGCAGCCTGCTCATCCGCCTGGCTCCTGATGAGCACGTCTGGGTCTTGACCATCCATCACATCATCTACGATGCCTGGTCCGGCCAGATACTGCACCGCGAACTGGCAGCGCTTTATCGCGCCTTCTCCCAGGGCCAACCGTCGCCTCTGCCCGAGCTGGGAATCCAGTACGCCGACTTTAGTGTTTGGCAGCGCAAGCAGGCCCACAGTCCGCTCTTTCGCGAGCAGCTCGAGTTCTGGCGGTCGAGACTCTCCGGAGCCCCGGCCCTGCTAGAGTTGCCCGCGGACCGACCGCGCCCGTCGGAAATGACCACCTCCGGCGCGACCGTGCGGACGGAGCTACCCGCGGAGTTGGACGCGGCCCTGACCTCCTTCTCTCGAGCGCAGCGCGTCACGCCATTCGTTACGCTCCTGGCTGCCTTCGCCGCTACCCTGTACCGGATCAGCGGCCAATCCGACCTGGTCATCGCCGCCCCTGTGGCCAACCGTACTCAAGTGAAGATCGAGCCGCTGCTGGGGTTCTTTGTCAATACCCTGGCCCTGCGCATCGACGTCTCGGGCCGGCCGAGTTTCCGACGCCTTGTCGAGCGTGTGCGAGACGTCGTTTTCGACGCCCTCGATCACCAGGACCTGCCTTTCGAGCGGCTCGTGGAAGAGCTGCAGCCACAGCGGGCACTGACCCATACTCCGATTTTTCAGGTGCTTTTCCAGCTCAACGAGATCGGACGCGTTCCGCTGCTCTTTGACGACATCTTGGTCGAGGAGACACCCTTCGACTATGGCGTCGCTCGAATGGACCTGGCCGTTACTCTGAATCGCTCTCCGGCCGGCCTGCGCGGGTTCGCCATCTACAACTCGGACCTCTTCGATGCTGCCACCATTCAGAGTCAGCTCGCCGCTTTCGCCGCTCTGCTGGAGAAGGCTCTGGCCAACCCGGACACCCCGGTGGAGCAACTGCCCCTGCTGGCACCGGCGGACCGCCAGCGCGTCCTGGTCGACTGGAATCGCACCCAAGAGGCATACCCGGCTGACCTCTGCCTGCATCAGCTCTTTGAGCGGCAGGCTCAGAGCCGTCCTACCGCCTGTGCCGTGAGCGACCAGGCAGGCGACCAGTTGAACCGCCGCGCCAACGCTCTGGCTCGCCAACTGCTGCAGCGCGGGGTTGGCCCCGAGGTGCCCGTCGCTCTGCTCGTCGACAACTCGGCGGCTGCCGTGGTTGCCATCCTGGCTGTGCTCAAGGCCGGTGGCGCCTATGTCCCGCTCGATCCCACCGCCCCTGATGAGAGGCTGGGCCTCATCATCAGAGACTCGGGCGCGCGCCTGGCTCTGGCTGTGCCCGCTCTGGCGCCGCGCCTCCGCGCTTCGGGCCTGCAATGCCTCCTGGTTCAACACCACGACCCTGCCCCACCTGGCGACTGGGCCGAGAATCCCTCTACTGGGGTCACGCCGGATAACCTGGCCTACATCATCTACACCTCTGGCTCCACCGGCACCCCCCGCGGCGTGCAAATTGCCCACCGCGGCCTGGTGAACCTCATCCACTTTGACCTGCGCGCCTTTCGCATCGGCTCCTCGGCCCACGTGCTTCAACCCCTGGCCATCAGCTTTGACGCCGCTACCATGCAGATCTTTAACGCTCTGGGCGGGGGCGGGTGCGTATATATGCCCGACGCGGAGACGCTCCTCTCTCCGCCAGCGCTCCTGCAGTACGTCTCGCAGAACAAGGTCAGCCACACCACTTTTGTCGTCTCGATGATGATGGCCCTGCCTTATGCCCACTTGCCCGATTTTTGCGACGTGGCCGTTGGCGGCGAAGCGGTTCCCCCAGAACTGGTCGCCCGCTGGATCAAAGGCCGCCGCCTGTACAATGTGTACGGTCCGACCGAAACGAGCATTCTGACCGTTTGGGCGCCGTGCGCTGTCGATGCCCAGAAACCGCCCATCGGCCGCCCGATCGCCAACTGCTTCGCCTATGTGCTTGACAGCAACCTTCAACCGATGCCCGTCGGGGTAGTAGGCGAGCTCTGTCTCGGCGGGGTCGCCGTGGCCCGCGGTTACCTCAATCAGCCCGCGCTCACCGCGGAGAGGTTCGTGCCCGATCCGTTCTGCGGCGAGCCGGGAGCCAGAATGTACCGCACGGGCGACCTGGTGCGCTTCCTGCCAGACGGCAACATCGACTTTGTGGGTCGGCGCGACTTTCAGGTAAAGGTGCGCGGCTTTCGCGTCGAGCTGGGCGAAATCGAGAGTGCCCTGCGCCAGCACCCGGCGGTGGCCGAGGCCGTCGTTCAGACCTATGACGCGCCTGGCAGTCAGCATCAGCTTGCGGCCTACGTGGTGTTGAAAGCCGACCGCACTGTCTCCGTGGCCGACCTGATGGAGCACCTGTCGCGGAAAGTACCCCCCTACATGCTTCCCACGTCCCTGACGGTCCTGCCGGCCATGCCCCTTACCTCGGCAGGCAAACTGGACCGCCGGGCCCTGCCTGCCCCCGCTAGGCCGGTTGGCGTTGGTACCCTCATCGAACCAACCACCGCGATGGAGCGCCTGGTGGCTGCCGTCTGGTGCCGTGCGCTCGGGCTGGAGAAGGTCAGTGTGAGGGACAACTTTTTCGACCTGGGCGGGCACTCGCTGCTGGCGATGCAGGTCATCGCCCAGGTTCATCAGCAGACGGGCATCCAGCTCAGTCCGCGTGAGATGGTCCTGGGTACACTGGCACAGGTGGCAGCCGCTCTTGAGCGCTCGGCCAAAACGACCACTCCCGAGCCAGGTCCGTCGGCGCCCTCGCCTGTGGCCGCAGCCGGCCGCCTTTCGGGTCTAGTGGACCGCCTGTTGCGCCGCTGGCGCGGTGGCCAATGAGACTGCCCGTGCCTCGCGCGGAGGGCGAACCGTGAGCCAGATGCCGCTGGCTCCATGGTCAGAGCCCTTCTTCATCGACAGTCAGTTCGCTCTCTATGGCTGCCTCTCGCGGGCCCTCACGAGCACCAGGCGAACTGCGGTGCTGCTTTGCTACCCCTGGGGCGACGAGTACCAGCGCTTTCACCGTGCCTTTCGTCAGCTCGCCCTCTTGCTCAATGGCGCTGGTTTTACCGTGTTACGTTTTGACTGGACCGGCTGCGGGGATTCGGCCGGCGAGCCCGCTGACTGGACTCTGGAGCGCTGGCGCCAGGATGCGCTCACGGCGGCAGCGGCTTTGCGGGAGCGAACAGAAGCGAGACCTCTGGCAGTGGTCGGTTTGCGCCTCGGCGCTACGCTGGCGGCGCTGGCGGCGCCGGCCCTGCCGGACCTGCGCGCCCTGGTTCTGTGGGATGTGGTGGCCGATGGTGCGGCCTACCTGCGCGAGCTGCGGAAGCTGCAGCGAACGATGCTCGCCCGTGCCCATGTCCTGGAGTTTCCCCCGGGTGAGCCCACGCAGCAGGCTCACGCCCGCGGCGAAGAGAGCCTCGGCTTCCCCCTGCCGCCCCGGCTATGCCAGGAGCTGGACGCCCTTCGTTTTCCGGTCTCCCCCTTCGTTGAGCAAGCCAGATGCCTGTGGATCAATACCCGGTCGGACTCGCCGCCGCCGCTGGCGGGCCAGAGCGCGGCGCACGACTGCTTTGACCTGCCGTCGCCCGATATGTGGGTCTGGCGAGAAGCGATGAGTCGCACCATAGTGCCCCGCCTGATCCTCGAGCGCATCGTCTCCTGGCTGTCGGAGGCCTGTCCGTGAGGGAGACCGCCCTGCTCACCGGCCCGTCGCATGCGCTGGTTGCGGTGTTGTCTCACCCGCAGGCCGCTGCCTCCGGCCGCCCGCCTCCCGCCGCCCTCTTCCTCAATGCCGGCTTCCAACACCACGTTGGCCCGCACGACATCTACGTCCGCCTGGCCAGAGAGCTGGCCGACCTCGGCTTTCTGGCCGTGCGCCTGGATTGCTCGGGTCTGGGCGACAGCCCCGCTCGTACCGACAACGCTCCGCCCGAGCAGAGCCATCTCAGCGAGGCCAGCGCAGTGATGGACGACCTCGCGGCGCGGTTTGGCTGTCGCTCCTTTGTGTCGCTGGGAGTCTGCTCTGGAGCACGGGACAGTCTTCGTCTGGCCTTCCTCGACGAGCGGGTCCGCGGCGCGCTGCTCATCAATCCCACAGAGCACTTGCACGACGACACCGCTCTGCAGCTCACCTCATCGCTCCGGGCGCGCACCCTGCGGCGACACTATCTGCGCCTCCTCCTGCGCAGCTCCTTCCGCGCCCAGGTGCTTCGCCAGGTCCTGCGCGGCGATTTCGACACTGCACTCCTGGGCCAGGCCCTCCGGGGCCTCTCTCAAGCGCGGCCCTCGACGGCGACCTCCGAAGGGCTTTTTCCTTCCACCGCCGCCATCCTCGGCCAGTTGCGCTCATTGCTCAAGGGCGGGGTGAACGTGCAGCACGTCTACTCCGAGGGCGACCAGGCCATAGACTACTTTTATCTGCTCCTGGGCCCTCACGCCCGCGAGGTACCCCATATCGTCGTCCGCGGGGTCAACCACACCTTCACCCCTCTGTGGTGCCGTGACCGGCTCTCCTCCATCGTGTCGCACTGGGCGCAGGAGACGCTGGCGGTGCTTCAGTCGGGACAGGAGGGAGCAGCCCAATGACCATCGCTGCGCCTCTGGTCTCTGTGGTCATCCCGACCTATGACCGTCCACAACTGCTCCTGCGGGCGGTGCAGTGCGCTCTCGCACAGACATTGCGTGACATCGAGGTCATCGTCGTCTTTGACGGGTCCCCTTCGTCGGTGCGCGGAGCACTGGACTCGCTGTCCGACTCGCGCCTGCGGGTGCTCTGCCTGGAGCAGAATCAGGGCGCTCCCGCCGCGCGAACTGCCGGCGTGGAGGCTGCTCGGGCGGATTGGATCGCCTCGTTCGACGACGATGACGAGTGGGACCCGCTCAAACTCGAACTGCAGTGGCAGCACGCCCGGCGCTCTGCGGCGCCGCTGCCTATCGTGCCGTGCCGCTTTGTGGCCTGCACGGACGCGGGAGACTATGTGTGGCCCAGACGCTGGCCGCGCCGCGGCGAGCCGGTGAGCGAGTACCTGTTCTGCAGCTCGAGTCTGGCTTTTGGCGAAGGTGTTGTGCCATCCTCGGTGCTCTTTGCGCCGCGCGAGCTCTACCGTCTGGAGCTGCCACGTTGCACCCCCGCCTATCACGACGACCTCGACTGGCTGCTCCGCGCTGCCTCGCATCCCGGCGTGGCCATCGACCCTCTGCCAGACCCTTGCCCTCTGGCCATCTGGCACCGTGAGGGGCGAGCCCGCTCCCGGCGCCGCTTCGACTGGCGTCCATCGCTCGAGTGGGTCGCTGCCCATCCACAATTGATCACCCCGCGGGCGCGTTCGGCCTTTTTGCTGCGGTGGACTGGCAACGTGCTGTCGGCACGCCGGCAGTGGGATGGCTTCTGGCCGGTCCTGAACGCCGCCCTGCGGGTGGGCCAGCCCTCTGCCCTGGACGTGCTGCTCTACCTGGCGAACTGGCTGCTCCCTCTCAGCTTTAGACGTGCTCTGGCATCGTGGGTGGGCCGTGCGCGCCGCCCCTCTGCCTTCAGGGAGCAGCACTCATGACCCGTCCACTGCACCTGGCCATGGTCACGACCTTCTACCCGCCCTACCATTTTGGCGGCGATGCGGTCTACTTGCAGCGCCTGTGCTGGGAGCTGGCCGAACGCGGGCACCGGGTCGACGTGATTCACAACCCCGACGCCTACCGGTTGCTCGGTGGCAGCGAGCCCACTCGCCCCGGCCACAGCCACCCGAACATCACTATCCATCCGCTGACCAGCAGATCACCCCTGTTCGCCAACCTGGTGATGCAGCAAACAGGCACCCCGGGGCCCTTCTCCCGGCAACTGGCCAGCCTGCTCGAGCGCAATCTGGACGTCATTCACTTTCACAACGTGTCGCTGGCCGGCGGCCCGACTGTCCTCACTTACGGCTCTGCCTGCAAGCTCTACACCACCCACGAGTACTGGCTCGTCTGCCCGACCCACGTGTTGTTCCGCATGAACCGCGAGGCCTGCACCAGACGCACCTGCCTGGCCTGCCAGCTCGCCTATCGCCGGCCCCCGCAGCTCTGGCGCTACGGCCATCTCCTGGAGCGTTGCGCGCGCCAGGTTGATCTCTTCCTTGCGCCGAGTCACTTTGCCGCTGCGGCCCACCGTGAGCGCGGCCTGGACGTGCCAATGGTGCAGCTCAATCATCCTGGCCCTCAACCGGCGCCCCCAGCCGAGCGGAACTCGCATTCGCCGCCCTACTTCCTTTACGTTGGCCGCCTGGAGTATCTCAAGGGAGTGCACACGCTGCTTCCGTTGTTTCAACGACGCCGGGAGCTCCAGCTCTGGATAGTCGGCACAGGGACGCAGGAGCCTGAGCTCCGCCGCCTCATCGGCTCCAGCAGCAATGTCCGCCTGCTGGGCTGGACCGATCACCGTGAGCTGGAGGGCCTCTATCGCAATGCCATTGCCCTGCTGGTGCCATCGCTGTGCTACGAGGTCCAGTCGCTCGTCCCTCTCGAGGCCTTTCAGCAGGCCACGCCGGTCATCGCCCGCGACATCGGTGCACTCAGCGAGGTGATTGCCGCCAGCGGCGGCGGCCTGCTCTACCGCACCGAACAGGAGCTCGAGGAAGCCATTGGCAGGCTGCACGCGGACCCGGCGCTGCGCGAGGAACTCGGGCAAAAGGGACAGCAGGCCTATCTCGCCCACTGGACCCCGGAGGCGCACTTGTCTCGTTACCTTCAACTGGTGGACCAGTTGCTTGCCTCTCGCTCTGGCCCCACCGCACACGCCGCCGCATCTCCTGCTACCTCGTTGGGTTCTACCGGCGATACTCCATGACTCCATCTGTCTCGAACGCCCCGATGGACTCAACCTCGACTGGCAGGTCGCCCGGTCTGAGTGCTGCCGTGGGCACCGTGCAGCTCCTGGCGGCCCAGGTGCTGGGCCTGTTGATGGGCTTTGCCATTTCTGCCGTGCTCACGCGGGGCCTCGGTCCCGAGCTCTATGGCCTGTACAGTGTGGCCTTTGCCGTGGCGATGTGGGTCGAGATGAGCAGCAATGCGATGTTTCGCCACACCACGATCAAGTTCCTGGCCCAGGCTGACGACTGGCGCGACACCGGCCTGGCGCTCATGCAGTCCGAGCTGGCGGTGAATCTGGTGGCGGGTCTTGGGCTGGCCCTGGCCGCTCCCCTGCTGGCACGCCTGCTTCGGTCGACCGAGCTCGTGCCTCTGCTGCGCCTGATGGGACTCTACCTGCCCCTGCGTGCTCTGGTCCACTCGCAGGCGTCCATCCTGCTGGGACGCGGCCAGTTCGCCCGCGCCTCCGTGACGGCGTTTGTTCACTGGCCTGCGCGCTTGCTGCTGGCTGTGCTGCTCCTGAGGCTGGGCTGCTCTACCTCCGCCGGGGTCTGGGCGGTGATCGGGGCATCGTTTGCGGAGGCGGCAGTGCTGCTGGGCATGCTGCGCCTGCTGCCCTTTGGCCGGCCGACCTTCTCTCACCGTCGGGTTCTCGGCTACGCCCTCCCGCTGTTCTTCAACGGGCTGGGAATACGCCTGCTGACGCGTATTGACCTCTGGCTGGTGCAGGTCCGCAGCGGCGACGCTGCCGCCGGGCAGTACAGCGCGGCGCAGAACGTCGGCCTGCAGCCCCTGGGCTTCCTTGGAGCTTCGATCTCGGCCCCCATGCTGTCGGTCGTCTCCGGCCTCGCACGGGACAACGCCGTCGTTGCCGCCAGGCGAATCATCGAGAGTACCCTTCGTTTCCTAGTTTGCCTGCTACCCTGGGTGGCTATGGCCGCCGCCGCTTCGAGCGAAATCGTGCGCTTTCTCTATGGCCGCTCGTTCCTGCCTGCGGCGCCACTCCTGTCCTGGCTGCTCTTGGCCGGGCTGGCCCTGGACCTGGTGAGCGTTTCCGGCTCTCTGCTCACCGCCGCCGGCAAGCCGGCCTGGAATCTCTACGTGACCATACCGATCGTGCCAGTAGCATTGCTGGCGCACTGGTTCCTCGTTCCTCGCTTCGGAGCTGTGGCTGCTGCCGCCGTCACGGCCACCCTGGCCAGCCTCGATGCCATTGCCGCGACGTTGCTGATGCGCCGACTGTGGACTGTTGCTCTCCCCTGGCGCAGTATCTTGCGCAGTCTCTTCCTGTCGGGCGTAGTTTATCTGCTGTCGTCAGGCTGGAGCTCGCCCGGTTGGTACCTGCTGCCCAAGTTCGCTGTGCTCTCCCTCTTCACGGTAGTGGGATACTGGGCACTGGGCGAGTTGACCCGGCAGGATCTTGCCGCCATCAGGTCGTTCCTCCCGCGGTTGTTCGGGCGCTAGCGGCCCGCACGCATTGTGAGAGTGTGGAAAAAGCGGGCGAGAGATGGGAGCACAATGGCGCCTGTGCCTGGTAGTGCCAAGACTCCGGGCAACTACACACCTCGATAGGTTCGTAGTACAGCTCTGCTTCTGGCGCCCCGACGTGCTGGTCGGGGTCAGCCTGTCCCCACCCACCGACGCGGTGAGACCGTTCGGAAGGGGAGCGCTAAAGCGCCTCTTCGCAGTAGCTCAGAGACCTACGGCAACTACGAACCTGTCGTTCGCGCTCCCTGGGCAGTTATTCCACACTCTC